>JAEHDA010000229.1 GCA_016880655.1 Rhodocyclaceae bacterium | reverse complement strand
TGCCTCGCCCGAAGCATTTAATGAAACTGTACTGAATTAGTCGGGTATTTCCCGGCGCCCCGTGACAAAGGAGGTTTCCATGTACGACATCAACAAGTTCATCGGCAACCAGCGCATGCAAACGCAGGATCCGGAGGGTTACCTGGCCGCGCTCGATCGCTGGTCGCCGCGCGTTGCCAACCGCATCGCCGACGAAGAAGGCATCGAGCTCGCCGAGGAGCATTGGCAGGTCATCTTCTGCCTGCGCGAGTGGTTCCGGGAGATCGGGCCGGACTGGACTGCGCGCCGGATGACCCAGATGCTGGAACGCGAATATGCCGACATCGGCGGCCGTCGCTATCTCTACCAGCTGTTTCCGCACGGACCGCTGGCCCAGGGCTGCCACCTCGCCGGGCTGCCGCTGCCGCACGGCACGCTGAGCCGGTCGTTCGGCAGCGTGCATTGAAGAGGGAGGCCGCAACGCGATGAACGCCAGGCTGCCCACCGAAGCGACCCTGCCGCCGCTGGCCGCCGCCAAGTGGCGCGAGGAGCGCGTGATTCACCACTGGCACTGGACGCCGCAACTCGTCTCGTTCCGCATCACCCGCGATCCGGCATTTCATTTCGTTCCCGGCCGCTATGCCAGGCTTGGCCTTGCCGATGCCGCGGGCGAAGTCGTCTGGCGGCCGTTCTCGATGGTGTCGGCGGCGCATGACGACTTCCTGGAATTCCTGGTCGTCCTGGTGGCGGGCGGCGAATTCTCGCGCCGCATGGCGGAGCTGAAAGTCGGCGACACGGTGCTGATGGAGAAGCCGAGCTTCGGCTTCCTCACCCTCGACCAGCTGGCGCCCGGCGAAACGCTCTGGATGTTCGCCAGCGGCACCGGCCTGGGACCGTTCATGTCCATCCTGCGCGACCAGGTGCCGTGGCGCGCATACAAGCATCTGGTGCTCGTGCACAGCGTGCGCCACGCGCAAGACCTGGCCTATCGGCGCGACATCGTCGCCATCCGCGACGCGCATGCCGAGATCGGCCTCGGTGCCGACCTGCGCTATTTCCCCGTGGTGACGCGCGAGGCCGAACCGCGCACCCTGTCCGCCCGCATACCGCAACTGATCGAGGACGGCAGGCTGGAGTCGGCGGCGGGCATTCCGCTGGAGAGCGGCAACTCGCGCGCCATGGTCTGCGGCAATCCGGAACTCGCGAAGGACATGCGCAGCCTGCTCAAGGCGCGCGGTTTCGCCACCAGCCGGCGCGGCGCGCCCGGCCAGATGGCGTTCGAAAAGTACTGGTGACCTTCCCCGGTCAGTCTTCCCGGAACTGCGCGAGCTTGAACACGTTCGCGGCCGGCATGCGCGGGATGATGAGCTGGACGAAGTGCGTGGCATTGCGGTGCAGCCAGCACCTGCTGCTGTCGCCGTGCAGGTGCACCGGCACCCATTGTTCGGCGCCGACCTTTTCCCGCTCGAAGTAGGTCACGTTGCGCCCGGGCGCGGCGGCCGAGATCGACATGTAGAGCACGGGCGGGGTATTGCGCGGCAGCAGGGTGTAGTAGCCCTCGAACAGATCGGTGCGGTCGAAGTAGAGATTGCGCGACGCCGGGTTGCGGCTGTTCTTCTTCACGTCTTCGAGAACCTCGCCGTGCAGGTAGACGTTGGCCGGCTCGTGGGCCTTGTTGGTGTTGGAAAAGAATTCCAGGAAGTAATCCTCCACCGGCTTGCCGTGGTCGTCGATCACGTAGGCATTCATTTGCAGGTACTGGTGGAAGAAATCGGCCTTGCTGCCGTCCGGGGGCGCCAGGCGCCGCGCCACGGTCTTCTCGGTGACCTCGCCGTCCCAGCGAGCCTGGATGGCGCGGTAGGCGTCGAAGTCCGGGCAGCCGAGCGCTTCCAGCAGCAACCGGCCGAGCAGCGCCTTTTCCTCCGCCGTCTCGGCGATGCCCTCGCGGTTCGACGAATCCGTGCGATCCGGATCGACGATCGAGCCGTGCGTACGCGTCGGCAACACCGCCAGCGGCACCTCGCAGTCGAGCCGCGTGCCCCATTCCGCGAACTGCTTCGCGGGGTCGGGCTGGCTGAAGTCGATGGTCACGCCGCGCGCGTTGAGGTTGGCGGCGCAGACGCGCACCGTGCCGTCGCTGCCGTTCTCGTTGACGATCTGGCGCAGGTAGCTGGCATAAGGATGCGTGCCGACGATCACGAACGGCCACACCCGGTCGGCGCCGTAGTAGCGGTCGTTGCCGCCGCCGGGCGCCACCAGCACGTCGCGCTGCGCCAGTTCCCACTGGAAGGGGCTGGCCAGTTCCAGGTCGTCGAG
>JAEHDA010000228.1 GCA_016880655.1 Rhodocyclaceae bacterium | reverse complement strand
GCGACCGATGCTGCGAGCCTGCGCGCAGCGCGCGACGTACTGCTCGCGGCCTGGGGCGGCGTCGACCTGGTCGTCTATCTTGCCGGCGATTACGTGCCCATGCGCGCCGACGACTTCGACCTCGCCACCGCCGAGAAAGTGGTGGCCGTGAACTTCAACGGCGCCATGCGGCTGGCCGCTACCGTCTTGCCGGACTTGCAGCCTGGCGGCGGCATCGCCTTCGTCGCCAGCGTCGCCGGCTACCGCGGCCTGCCGAAGGCGCTTGCCTATGGGCCGGGCAAAGCGGCGCTGATCCACTTCGCCGAGTGCCTCTGGTACGACCTGAACCCGAAGGGCATCGGCGTCTGGATCGTCAATCCCGGCTTCGTCGCCACGCGGCTCACCGACAAGAACGACTTCGCCATGCCGGCACTGCTGACGCCTGCGCAGGCCGCGGCCGAGTTGGTGCAAGGTTTCGCCGCCGGCCGCTTCGATATCCATTTCCCCAAGCGCTTCACTCGGGTGATGAAGCTCATCGCCCACCTGCCCTATCGCTGGAGCTTCCCGCTGGTGCGCCGCTTCACCGGAGCCTGAGATGAACCTCGATGCCCTGATCCGCTACTACCAGGAACTCACGCCCGAATCCCTCGCGCGCTTCCCGGAGTTCTATACCGAGGACGCCTGGTTCAAGGACCCGTTCAACGAAGTGCGCGGCATTGCGGCCATCCAGCGCATCTTCATCCACATGTTCGAGCGGACGGTGGAACCTCGCTTCCTCGTCACCGAGAAGCTGGCCGATGAAAGCTCTGCGATGCTGGTCTGGGAATTCCGCTACGGCAAAGGGCAACGTATCCGCGGCGTGTCGCACCTGCGCTTCGCCGACGACGGCCGGGTCGCCTGCCACCGCGACTACTGGGACGCCGCCGAGGAGCTCTACATGAAGCTGCCTGTCATAGGCGCCGTGATGCGGGGTCTGCAACGGCTGCTGGCGGCGTAAAATCGGGAGTAAGGTTGGCGCGCCTGACACGATTCGAACGTGCGACCCCAGCCTTCGGAGGGCTGTACTCTATCCAACTGAGCTACAGGCGCGCTGAGGGGAACAACCAGCGGTAGAGCGGCATTCTACAGCGCGGCGGATAAAATCGCTATGATTCGGCCGCTATCCGCGGGCAATCCGCGGCAACCCCGATACCCTTGACTACCTTTGAAAAGGTGAAGCGATGCTCAGCAAGAATTCCCATTCCCTCGCTCTGGCGAGCGTGATCGCGACGACTGCCTCCGTGGCCTTTGCCTTGGGCGGCAGCCCGAAGGTCGACGAGAACGAGGTCAGCGCCAGGATTCAGCCGGTTGCCCGGGTGGCGCTGGCTGCCGCGGCTCCAAAGGGCGGCGCGACCAGCCGCAGCGGCGAGGAACTCTACAAGGCCGTCTGCACGGCCTGCCACGACACCGGCGTTGCCGGCGCGCCGAAGACCGGCGACAAGGCCGCATGGGCGCCGCGCATCGCCCTCGGCCTGGACGGGCTGCTGAAGAGCGCCATCGCCGGCAAGAACGCCATGCCGCCCAAGGGCGGCGCGGCGGACGCGAGCGAAGAGGAAATGAAGCGCGTCGTCAGCTACATCGCCAACAAGTCGGGCGCCACCTTCCAGTAACAGCTATTTTTGGCTGGCCAACAGCGCCCTGAACTGGGCCAGCTTGGCGCGGCCGGCGGCCTTGTCCTCCGTGGGCACGGCGGACTTGCCGCCGACGCGCTTCAGATCGTCGCCCATCTCGGCGACGAAACGCGAGATTTCCCGTTCCGTCACTTCCCGGCCCTGCTTGCGCTTCTCGCACCAGGTCACGCTCAGGCTGAGCTGGGCGCGGGTGATGCCGACGTACATCAGCCGCCGTTCCTCTTCCAGCTTTGCCGCGTCGAGCGACTCGCGGTGCGGCAACAGTCCCTCCTCGACGCCGACCAGGAAGACGTGGCGGAACTCCAGTCCCTTGGCCGCGTGCAGCGTCGCCAGCTGCACGGCATCCTGCTCGCCGTCCTGCTTGTCGAGCATCGAGATCAGCGCCACGCTCTGCGCCAGTTCCACCAGCGTCTTGTTCTCTTCCGCGCCCTTGTTCGACAGCCACTCGACGAAGTCCTGCACGTTGCGCCACTTGGTCTCGGCTTCCTTCGGGTCGAGCGTGCCGAACAGCCAGGTCTCGTAGCCGATCGCGCGCAGCAGGTCGTTCAACACCTGGCCCGCGGGTTCCTTGCCGGCGCGAAACTCGATGCGGTTGATGAAGCTGCCGAACTCGCGCAGGGCCGCGTGCGGCTTGGCGCTGATCTCGGTCTCGACGCCCGGCGCGAAGATGGTCGCGAACAGGCTCTGGTGGCGCTTGCCGGCCGCCGTGCCGAGCGACTCCAGCGTGGTACCGCCGATGCCGCGCTTGGGCGTGGTCACGGCGCGGATGAAGGCCGGATCGTCGTCCTGGTTGGCCAGCAGGCGCAGGTAGCAGGTGATGTCCTTGATCTCGGCGCGATCGAAGAAGGACTGGCCGCCCGAGAGTACGTAGGGAATCTTCTGCGCGCGCAACTGTTCCTCGAAGCCGCGCGCCTGATGGTTGCCGCGATAGAGGATGGCGTAATGATTCCACTGGCCGCGATGCTCGAAGCGATGCGCCTGCAGGCGCGCGGTGACCCACTCGGCCTCGTGCTCGTTGTCGCGGCAGGCGACGACCTGCACCGCGTCGCCGTGGCCCTTGTCCGACCACAGCTTCTTGTCGAACAGCTTGGGGTTGTGGCCGATGACGCTGTTGGCGGCAGCGAGGATGCGCGTCGTCGAACGGTAGTTCTGCTCCAGCTTGATGATCTTCAGGGCCGGGTACTCGTCGCGCAGCAGCTTGAGATTGCCGATGTCGGCGCCGCGCCAGCCGTAGATCGACTGGTCGTCGTCGCCCACCGCCGTGAAGTTGGCGCGCGCCCCGGTCAGGAGCTTCATCAACCGGTACTGGCAGCGGTTGGTGTCCTGGTACTCGTCGACCAGCAGGTGCCAGATGCGGCTGCGCCAGCGCGTGCCGACCTCGTCGTGGCTCTCGAACAGCACCACCGGCAGCCGGATCAGGTCGTCGAAGTCGACCGCCTGATAGGCGCGCAGGGTGCGCTCGTACTCGGCATAGACCTTCGCCGCGCCGGCTTCGAGGTCGTCCTCGGCGATCCTCAAAGCTTCCTCCGGGCCGACCACTGCGTTCTTCCAGAGCGAGATGCGGTTCTGGATCATGCGGATGCGCAACTTGTCGGCGTCGCGCAGCATCTCCTGGAAGAGCTGCATGGTGTCCGAGGCGTCGAGGATCGAGAAGCCGGGCTTGAGTCCGGCGTGGCGTGCCTCGCTGCGCAGGATGCGCGCCCCGAGCGCGTGGAAGGTCGAGATGTTGAGCCCTTCGCCGCGGCTGCCGGCCAGCTTCGCCGCGCGTTCCTTCATCTCCTTCGCCGCCTTGTTGGTGAAGGTGATGGCGGTGATCTTCTCGGGCGCGACGTCGCACTCGTCGATCAGGAAAGCGATCTTCTGGGTGATGACGCGCGTCTTGCCGCTGCCCGCACCGGCCAGCACCAGCAACGGACCGTCGAGATAGCGGATCGCCTCCCGCTGCGGGGCGTTGAGGGAATCGGCCACCGACTGCGTTACTGGCCGAGCGCGCCGAATACCTTCTTGGCCAGGCTGCCGACGGCGCCGACCGGATTGGCGCGGATCGCCTTCTCCTCCTCGGCGATCATCAGGTAGAGCCCGTCGAGCGCCTTGGCGGTGACGTACTGGTCGAGGTGCGCGTTCTCTTCGCCGATCAGGCCGAAGCGGGCGGCCTTGCCGGCGAACTTGTCGTATTTCTCGGTCAGCTTCACCTTCGCCATCGCCTTCTGCACGATGGGCTTGAACTTGTCGCCGAGCGGCGCCGACGTGGTGCGCCGGAAGTACTCGGTGGCGGCATTGTCGCCGCCGCTCAGGATGCCCTTGGCGTCATCGACCGACATCTTCTTGATCGATTCCACCAGCAGCTTCTTCGCCTCGGGCACGGCGGCCTCGGCGGCGCGGTTCATGGTCGTCTCCAGCTCATCGACGTACTTGCCCATGCCGAAGCTGCGCATCGTGTCCGCAGCCTTCTCCAGTTTGCCTGGCAGGGGAATCTTCACCTTCGGGTTGCCGAGGAAGCCGTCGTTCTTGCCGAGCAGGTCGACCGCCTTGCCGGCGCCCTGGGTGAGCGCCTCCTTGAGGCCGCCGACAGTGTCCTTGTTGGTGAGCTGGTCGAGCGAAAGGGCATGGGCCGCGGACGACAGCAGCAGCCCGGCAAGGAGGGGTATCAGCTTGCGCATGGCAGACTCCGGAATCGAAGGAATGGCGGAGATTCTACCGGCTGACCGCCGTGGCGTCAGCGATCCGGCGGGCGAGGCGGTCGGCTTCCTCCGGCTTGCCGTGGCCGCGGTAGAACAGCACCAGATTGTTCAGGCTGTCGACGACCGACGGATCCTTCGGGCCGAATGCCTTCTCGCGGATATCTAGCGCGCGGCGATAGAAGCCCTCGGCTTCCGCCGCCTTGCCGGCGTTGTCGCAGAGTACGGCAAGGTTGCTCATCGCCGTGGCGACCTCGGGATGTTCGGGGCCGAGGGCCTTCTCGCGAATGGCAAGCGCCTCGCGGAACAGCGGTTCCGCCTCGGCGTAGCGTCCCTGGTTCCAGTAGAGCAGGGCGAGATTGTTGAGGCTGCTGGCGACGCTCGGGTGCTCGCGGCCGAAGGCGCGCTCGCGAATCTCCAGGGCATGGCGATAAAGCGGTTCCGTGTAGTCGAACCAGCCGCGGCTCCAGAACAGCTGTGCGAGGTTGTTGAGGCCCTTGGCCACCTCGGGGCTGTCCGGTCCGTGCACCTTTTCCTTGACCTGCAACGACCGGCGGTACATCCGCTCGGCTTCGTCGAAGCGGCCGCCTTCGTCGTAGAACACGCCGAGGCGATTCATCAGGTTCGCCATGGTCTCGTTGGCGACGCCCGCCTTCTCGCCGCTCGCCACAACCGCCAGACAGGACTTCTCCGCCTGCTTCGGGGCGGTCTCCAGCCTGGCCAGGCACTGCCGGGCCTGCTTGTCCCAGGCGGAGTCGGCAGTGGCGGCGACCGGCAGAAGCAGGGCGAGGGTCGCGGCGACGGAGCGGAAGCCCATGGTCAGAGCATCGTCTTGACGGTGGCCTCGAGCGCCTCGAAACGCACCGGGCCCCAGTGGGCCAGCGCGATCTTGCCGTTCGGGTCGATCAGGAACAGCCGCGGCGGGAACAGCATCGGCCCGAACACCTCGTTGTGGCGCGGTACGCTCATGGCGACCGGATAGGTGATGCCGCGGCTCTTGAGGAAGTCGTCGACCTGGGCACGATCGGTATTGACCGAGATCGCGATGACCTCCAGGCCCTGGCCGTGATAGCGCTCATAGAGCTGTTGCAGGTCGGCCATTTCCTTGATGCAGGGCGGGCACCAGGTGGCCCAGAAGGCCACCAGCACGGGCCGCTTTTTCAGCGTGCCGAGATTCATGGAGCTGCCGTTGAGCAGGCGGATATCGAGCGCCGGCACTTCGTCGCCCAGGCCGACGCCGGCCGTGGCCGACCCGGCCATGGTTGGCAACAGGGCAAGAATCGCAAGAAACAGGCGGAAATACTTGGACATGGAGGCGGAACCGGAATGGAGGTTGGATTGTGCCAATTATGGCTTGTCAGGCGATTCAATCGCCTTATAGGGTCAATCCCGACAAGGCGGCGTACCGCCACGGCTGACTTTTGTCAGCGGCTAGCCGCAGCAGGTCAGCTCCAGCAGGCGCACGGCGGCAAAGCCGACGCGGGGCGGCACAGCCCCCACGCCTGTCGGCGTCGGTGTGGACATCTCTCCTCCGGCGAATTGCTAGTTGTTATGGAGGCGGATGCCACGAACGCCGGCTAGGAGCCAGCAAGCGAATAGATTTCAGCAGACCCGTGAAGAGTTTTCATGCCCGGCGGAGGCCGGGCTGATCAGGGGTGGCGTGTCGCCACGGCTGACTTTTTGGAGGGGTCGGGTATCGGCCTTCGCGGCTGCTGGCGCTGGTCAAATTGAATGACGGCTTTTCATCCAGGGTACAGCTATGCAGCCAAGTGTTAAGGGCACCACTGAACAAGGCTGCGCCGAACCCAGAAGTGCGACCTACATCCAATCTTGCGCCAAACCGACGGGGCTAGAGATACCGTTCCATCGAAATGGTAGGTAACTGTCCAGCGCGGACTTCCCTCCGTCAGAACGCTGAGATGGATTGTTTCATTGCATCCGCACGGGCAAAGAAATTCGACGAACCAAGGGTCTTCACCATCTCCGGTCAAGTAGATAGTCTTCGGGTCAGGATGCTCGGGTATTTCCGCGGAACGAACGACTGTGTATCGCGTGGGACCACTTAAGTGCTGCCGTAGCCAAGACCAGAATCGCAGCAATAGCTTCAAGGTTCGCCCCTTTGCATCGACAAGCGCGGCATGCCGAGCAGCGGTCGAGCATCTCCCCTACCTACATGACGAGCATGATAGCTGTCAGGGTTGCCGTCCGATCCTTTGTATGTGCATCCTTGATTCAGGCTGAACCGATGCTCCGCATATTCTGAGTTCGGGTCGTCACGGTAAGGATGCAACCGTGCAAGGAACTCGTTGATTGCCATTGCAGCGAGTTGGGTATTCACGCTGATTACAGCCGGCCGGTCTTCCTGTACGCCAACGATATAGCCGGCGGCAACCTGCGTTTTGTATGCGCCCGGATCGTCTCGCCGTAGAAGTTCGGCATTCAAATCCGCATCGCTGAACACTCCGCGAGTGCGTAAGCTGGAGCCTCCAGGCTGAAGGTAGTGCACGGATCCAAAGACCGACTCGACACCACCACGCCCATCTGCCTCAAGTCGAACGCCCAGATCGAAATATGGCAGTTGATAGAAGGTGGCTAAGCGATTGAGGGTATCTCGACCGATGACGGAGTCGACACATCCGAAGATGACATCGCAGGTCGCCACCTGACGGACTATTTCGGGATCGTCGATTTGGCCAATGATTGGAACGACCTTCGTTCCTAGACCGATGCGAGAAATACTCTCTGCCAAGACCGTCACTTTCGAGCGCTTGGCAAGCGCGTCAGCCATCGTCGAGTTTGTTATCCGATTCAGGTTTTTTTCTTCCACGCTGTCCGGATCTACCAGTACCAATTCGCCCACCCCGAGCCTTACGAGCATCTCGATGACCGGGCTTCCCGTACCAGAGCATCCAATTACGGCAACTCTGAGTTGGCGAAGGCGTTGCGTCGTACCTTCTCCGAATGCCTGCAGGTGTCGTTGAGTGAATGCTGGAAGTTCCACATTGTGCAAGCTGCTGTCCCAAAACTGGAGTTCATCGCCAACGACGGCAATACGTTCGACCAGATGAAAATGGCCGTGGGCGTCGATAGCCCGCCCAAACATGGCTCCATCCGGCAGCATTACGGCACTCAAGTGAGGCAGGTCGTCATCGAGCCATCCGTGGACCGCTTCGAACAAGTCCCGGTCGGATTCATCGTCAAATCCTGAGAAGCTTCGAAACCCGCCAGGGTGACTGTGTATCTTCAGCAAACCCATGCCGCTTTGGCCTGCCTGCCGTAGCAACGATTCCAGGCCTTCGGTGGGCCACGTAATGCGATCCGTCGTGCGAGAGCAAATCTCATGGGGAACCAAATGAATCTTGTGTAGGCAGAGCCAATGATCGGATCCGTGGCTCAATCGGCCACAGAGTGCGAGTGCAACGGCTTCCAACCCGTCGCCAGGATAAAGATGGCCACGCAATGCCTGCTGCTGGAACTCTGCTAGTCTAAGTCGGACTTTCATGATGCTACCTCTTCGCAAATTCGCGGCTAAGCCAGGCTTCGACACGAACAATATGAGTGGCTAGCGTGTCCTCTGCTGGGCTCCATTGATAGTGTCGGGACCATTGTTGGAATGTCCGGCCGTCCAGCTGTATGGTTGAGGTCGCACCGATGGGCTTTCCATCCGTCCGCGCGAGCTCGGGATGGAAGTACACCATGTCGATCATTCCAGGGGGGTACCCCAGTACCCGGATGGCGGCTATTGCCGCTTGGTGGGTGTATCCCACGGGAACGGGGAATCCGTGGATCAAGATCCACGGGCACGTTCCCTCCAGTACTGTCTCCCAACCAAGACCGAGGCTGTTGAGGTATTCCTCGTCCTCGGCCGGCAACTGGAACTGACGGCGCATGGCTACTAGCCCTCTGTCTCGTTCAGCGGCACCGTTTGGAATCGCTCGATCCCTGCGGCGGAAAGATCAACCTTGTCAGGAGGAGCGATTTCCTTCAGCTGTCCACCGTGGAGTTTCTGGTACAGCTTGTTCTGGTTCGGGTTCTTGCCAGCCAGGGCCAGAAGCTCCATTCCTGAAAGGATTCGCTGTTCGACGGTGTACTTGGTCTTATTGATGCGGATGATGTAGCGGTGAGCGAGTGGCGGTTTACGGTTTTCCTTCCCGAAAACCTCGATCTCGACTTCATTCAAAACTTCCTGATCGTCCGCATTTGTGCTAACTTCTTGTGTCATTTGATGTTTCTCCACTTTCAAGGTTGATGGGTCGTCGGCGAAACAGGTGCTGCCGACAACTTAACGGTTTACAAAGTAGCAGATATTTTCTAGAATGTAAACTAGAAAACAACGGGGGATTTGTCGTGATCGGACAACGACTTAAGCTTGCGCGCGCTGCAGCTGGGCTGTCTTTGAGGGATTTACAGGCGCAAATTGGAAACCGGGTTACGGCCCAAGCCATCGGCAAATACGAGCGTAACGAGTCGATGCCCAGCTCGGGAGTGCTCATCGCCCTGTGTGCTGCCCTGGGAGTCACGGAGGACTACTTGCTCGGTGATCAGGAGCTAGTCCTGGACGGTGTCGAGTTCCGAAAGAAGGCGATTACGAGCCAGCGAGAAGAAGCTCAAGTACAGGCCCACGTCCTGCATCTCTTCGAGCGTTACCTCATGGTCGAGGAGCTTCTGGGGCTGTCGGTGGAATGGGACAAACCGAGAGAGGCGCCCTATCCGATTCATAGCGAAACCGATGCAGAAGGCGCGGCAGCTAGCCTTCGAGGTCATTGGGGCCTAGGTTCAGACCCGATCCCGAACCTTGTGGAGCTTCTCGAGGAAAGAGGTATCAAGGTTCTGTCGATTAAAGCAGACAAGATCGACGGTTTGACGGCCCGTGTTCTTCGCCCCAATCGGCCTGGCTTGCCAGTGATCGTCATCAACAGCACCGACTGGGCCGAACGTAAGCGCTTCAATTTGGCGCACGAACTTGGGCATATGGTCGTCGAAGTGGGACAACAGGTTGACGCCGAGCGCGTAGCACATCGATTCGCTGGTGCGTTTCTCATGCCTGCTGAAGCGCTTTGGAGCGAGGTCGGGAAGCACCGAACGTCGATTAGCCTGGCAGAGTTGGCGCGACTGAAGAAGATATTCGGGGCAAGCTTCCAAGCTATTACTTACCGATGTAAGAACCTTGGGATCTTTAGCGAGGCACTTGTCCGTGCGCTGTTCAACGAGTTCTCTCGTAGAGGCTGGCGATCCCCTCCCTATAAGGAAGCCGGTGCCCTTTCACCCGAGTCAGAGGAGCCGTCTCGCCTAAAGGCGCTTTGCTATCGGGCGGTGGCAGAGGGAGCAATTTCCGAGTCCAGAGCGGCTGAATTGCTAGGTATCTCGGTCCATGAACTGAACCGGCGTATGGATGATCCAGAAGCCGAGGGCGACGTGGCTGGGGGCTAGTTCATGCGGGTTCTTGTCTCTGACACCTCGGTGCTGGTCGATCTGGAGCGCGGGAACCTACTTCAAGCAGCATTCTTGCTGCCCGTT
This sequence comes from Rhodocyclaceae bacterium, assembly GCA_016880655.1. GTDB lineage: Bacteria > Pseudomonadota > Gammaproteobacteria > Burkholderiales > Rhodocyclaceae > Fen-999. The sequence continues at coordinate 698 of JAEHDA010000228.1, read as the reverse complement.
AATTTTGCTGTCCCAGATGTCCTTTACCACCGGGAACTGAAGGACTTTGGCGGGCAACAGCTTATGGACCTCGGTTTGCGTATCGAGGAGTTGCCGCCGGAAGGAGTCGAACAGGCGAAGAACTTTCGGGACCGGAAACCCGGCTTGTCGGTTCCCGATGCGTTTGCGCTTTCTTTAGCAAAAACTCAGGGTTGGGCGCTGCTCTCCGGCGACGGGCTACTACGCGAACTCGCCGCAGAGGAAACGGTCGAGTGCCATGGCGTGTTGTGGCTCATGGACCTGATGCGAGAGAAGAAAATCGTGGATTCGCAAGCATTGCTTGAGGGATTATCGCGCATTGCCGATCATCCCCGCTGCCGACTGCCCAAGCGAGAGATTCGCATCCGGCTTGAGCGCTATGGCCAGGCGGTGGAAGACAGTTGATCTATGTTTGATGTGAGCATCGGCATTCTGCGCACGACATGCCGTTCTCCCGCCGCACCTTCAGCGGCGGCATCGGCTAGGAACCACCGCCCGAAAGTCAGCCGTGGCGTACCACCACGCCTGACTTTTCTACGCCACCCCTGCGCCGTGGGCCTGCTGGTCGGCGTGGTAGCTTGAGCGCACCAGCGGGGCGCTGGCGGCGTTGGTGAAGCCCATCGCTTCGGCTTCGCACGCGTACATGGCGAAGATGTCGGGGTGTACGTAGCGCAGCACCG
>JAEHDA010000227.1 GCA_016880655.1 Rhodocyclaceae bacterium | reverse complement strand
TTGGCCCACAATCGCAACACCGTACAGCCGCTGCTGCTCACCACCTATCGGGCGGGAATCCCGGTGGTGGCGTATTCCGAGTCCTACCAGCAAGCGGGCGCGGTTCTCGCGCTCTATTCGACTGTGCCGCAGATCGTTGCCCAGATCATCGATAGCGCACAGCAGATTCGCGACGGCAGGTCGCTCCAGAATCTTCAGCCGCCGCGCTACTACACCATTGGCGTCAACGCGGCGGTGGCTCGCTCGCTCGGGCTTTCCCTGCCGTCGGCCGGGGAACTGAGCGGGCGATTGCGCAGTCTCGGTCAGTAGGAGTGACGATCCAGCCTGGTCGTCTGTAGCAGCGTCGCAGCGATCTCCTCGATTGACTTGGTTGTCGTGCTCAGCCAGCGGATGTTTTCCCGACGCATCAGTTTCTCGGCCTGTTCGATTTCCCAGCGGCAATTCTCCACCGACGCGTACTTGCTGTCGGGGCGCCGTTCCTGGCGAATTTGCGTCAGGCGCTCGGCCGCGATGGTGAGGCCGAAAAGCTTCTGGCGATGCCGGTCCAGACCTTCCGGGAGCCGGTTGCGCTCGAAATCCTCGGGAATCAGAGGATAGTTGGCGGCCTTGATGCCGAACTGTAGCGCCAGATAGAGGCTGGTCGGGGTTTTGCCGCAGCGGGACACGCCAACCAGGATGACGTCGGCCTTGTCCAGGTCGGTGTTGGAGATGCCGTCGTCGTGGGCGAGCGTGAAGTTGATGGCATCGATGCGGGCGGCGTAGTCCTGGCTGGTTGCCCGACTGTGGCCGCGCCCGATGGCCCGGGAAGACTTGACGCCGAGTTCGGCCTCCAGGGGGGCGATGAATGCCGCGATGAAGTCGAGGTGAAGGGCGTTTGCTTCGCGAATGGGCTTGGCGACCGCCGGATTCACCAACGTCGAGACCACGACCGGCCTGACGCCGTCGCGAATTCCGGCTTCTTCGATCCGATGGCGGCACTCGAGGGCCTTCTCGTGGGTGTCTATGAACGGCATCCGCTCCTGTTGATAGGAAATCCCTTCGAATTGGGACAGCAGGCTATGACCGACGGTCTCCGAGGTAATGCCGGTACCGTCGGAAATGAAGAAAACTGTGCGCATGGGCTGAAGGAGTGATGTGTGTGCAGTGCAGCAAAATTGCTAAAATAACCATCTTTTTGTCCCAACACAAATCTAACAGGGAGTGGACGATGGGCCGTAACGTAATCGCATTCGAAAAGTTGCGCATGACCGATGTCGGCGACGTCGGCGGCAAGAACGCCTCACTGGGCGAGATGATCAGCCAGCTGGCGGCGTCCGGCGTGCGGGTGCCCGGCGGATTTGCGACGACGGCCGCCGCCTACCGGGAATTTCTCTCCCACCAGGGCCTCGCAGACCGGATCAATGCCGCGCTGGACAGTCTCGATGTCGATGACGTCGATGCGCTGCTCAAGACCGGCGCGCAGATCCGGCAGTGGGTCGTCGATACGCCGTTCCCGCCCGCGCTTGAAGCCGAAATCAAGGCGCAGTACGAGGCGCTGATCGCCACCAGCGGGCCCGATGCCTCGTTCGCGGTACGTTCGTCGGCGACTGCGGAGGATCTTCCCGATGCCTCCTTCGCCGGCCAGCAGGAGAGCTTCCTCAACATCCACGGCTACGAGAACATCCTCCACGCCATCAAGGAAGTGTTCGCGTCCCTGTACAACGACCGCGCCATCGCCTATCGCGTTCACAAGGGCTTCGCCCACGCCGATGTGGCACTTTCGGCGGGCATCCAGCGCATGGTCCGCTCCGATACGGGTGCCGCGGGTGTCATGTTCACCATCGACACCGAGTCGGGCTTCAAGGATGTCGTCTTCGTTACGGCTTCCTATGGACTCGGCGAAACCGTCGTTCAGGGTGCGGTGAATCCGGACGAGTTCTACGTCCACAAACCAACCTTGGCGCTGGGCAAGCCTGCGGTGATCCGCCGCAACCTGGGCTCCAAACTGATCAAGATGGTGTTTGCGGAAAAGAAGGAGGCTGGCAAGAGCACGCGTACGGTTGATGTCGATGAAGTCGATCGCAACCGCTATTCGCTGACCGATTCGGATGTGCTCGAACTGGCCCGATACGCAGTGATCATCGAAAAGCACTATGGCCGGCCGATGGACATCGAGTGGGGGAGGGATGGTCGCGACGGCAAGTTGTACATCCTGCAAGCCCGTCCCGAGACCGTGAAGTCCCA
>JAEHDA010000033.1 GCA_016880655.1 Rhodocyclaceae bacterium | reverse complement strand
TGGCCTCCTCGGGCAGGATCTCCGGATCGGGGTTGGCCATCGCCAGGATCAGCGGGTTCGGGGCCATGGTCTTGACCATCTCGGGCTTGAGCACGCCCTTGGCGGACAGGCCGAGGAAGATGTCGGCACCGGGCATGGCGTCGCCGAGGGTGCGCGCATCGGTGACCTGCGCATAGCGCGCCTTCGAGGCATCGAGATTCTCGCGGCCGGTATGGATGACCCCCTTCGAATCGCAGGCATAGACGTTCTTGCGGTCGAGGCCGACGCTCACCAGCAGGTCGAGGCAGGCGATGGCCGCCGCGCCGGCACCGGAGCAGACCAGTTTCACCTTGGCGATGTCCTTGCCGACCACGCGCATGCCGTTGAGCACCGCGGCGGCGGTAATGATGGCCGTGCCATGCTGGTCGTCGTGGAAGACCGGAATCTTCATGCGCTCGCGTAGCTTGGCCTCGACGTAGAAGCACTCGGGTGCCTTGATGTCTTCCAGGTTGATGCCACCGAAGGTCGGTTCCAACGACGCGATGATGTCCACCAGTTTGTCGGGGTCTCTCTCCGCAATCTCAATGTCGAAAACGTCGATGCCGGCGAACTTCTTGAACAGCACGCCCTTGCCTTCCATGACCGGCTTGCCGGCCAGCGGGCCGATGTCGCCGAGGCCGAGCACGGCCGTGCCGTTGGAGACGACCGCCACCAGATTGCCGCGCGAGGTGTACTTGTAGGCGTTGGCGGGATCGGCGACGATTTCGTCGCAGGCGGCGGCGACGCCGGGCGAGTAGGCAAGCGAGAGGTCGCCCTGATTGGTCAGGGCCTTGGTCGGCGTTACCGCAATCTTGCCGGGCTTCGGATGCAGGTGGTACTCGAGCGCGGCTGTTCGAATTCTTTCATCCATGGATAGAGCTTCCCTCTTTGGCGCCTTGGGCGATTGTGGCACAATTCCAACGGCACATTCCTGTGCCTTTTCCCCCCGTTTCCACCGGAGAAACACCATGAGCCAGCCCTCTCGCGGCGCCACCGCGCCCGATTATGTCCGGCATGCCAGGCTAAAAGCCTGGGTTGCCGATGTGGCCGCCCTGACCCAGCCCGATCAGATCGTCTGGTGCGACGGATCGCAGGCCGAATACGATCGCCTCTGCGCACAAATGGTCGAGGCCGGCACGTTCGTCAAACTGAACCCGGCAAAGCGGCCGAACTCGTATCTCGCCTGCTCCGATCCCTCCGACGTTGCTCGCGTCGAGGATCGCACTTATATCTGCTCGGAACGACAGGAAGACGCGGGGCCGACCAACAATTGGGAAGCCCCGGCGAAAATGAAGGAAATGCTGACCGGGCTGTTCAAGGGCGCGATGCGCGGCCGCACCATGTACGTGATTCCGTTCAGCATGGGCCCGCTCGGTTCGCCCATCGCCCAGATCGGCGTCGAGATCAGCGACTCGGCTTACGTGGTGGTCAATATGCGCACCATGACGCGCATGGGCAAGGCAGTATGCGACGTGCTCGGCACGGATGGCGCTTTCGTGCCCTGCCTGCACTCGATCGGCGCGCCGCTGGAACCCGGCCAAGCGGACGTCAAGTGGCCGTGCAATCCGACCACCAAGTACATCGTCCATTTCCCCGAGACGCGCGAGATCTGGTCCTACGGTTCGGGTTATGGTGGCAACGCGCTCTTGGGCAAGAAGTGCCTGGCGTTGCGCATTGCCTCGACCATGGCGCGCGATGAAGGCTGGCTCGCCGAGCACATGCTGATCCTCGGCGTGGAATCGCCGCAAGGCGACAAGACCTATGTCGCCGCCGCTTTTCCCTCGGCCTGTGGCAAGACCAACTTCGCCATGTTGATCCCGCCCGAGACTCTCAACGGCTGGAAGATCACCACGGTCGGCGACGACATCGCGTGGATCAAGCCGGGGCCGGACGGCCGCTTCTATGCGATCAATCCGGAGGCGGGCTATTTCGGCGTCGCACCGGGCACGTCCGAGAAGACCAACTACAATGCGATGGCGACGCTGAAGGAAAACATCATCTACACCAACGTCGCGCTGACCGACGACGGCGATGTCTGGTGGGAAGGCATGACCAAGGAACCGCCCGCGCACTGCATCGACTGGCAGGGCAAGGACTGGACGCCCGCCGATGGCAAGGCCGGCCGCAAGGCCGCGCATCCGAATGCACGGTTTACCGCGCCGGCTTCGCAATGCCCGTCGATCGACCCGAACTGGGAGCGTCCCATGGGCGTGCCGATTTCCGCCTTCGTCTTCGGCGGACGCCGTGCCACCACCGTGCCGCTGGTGTACGAGGCATTCAACTGGAACTTCGGCGTTTACATGGCGGCGACGCTCGGCTCGGAAACGACTGCGGCGGCCTTCGGCCAGCAGGGCGTGGTGCGGCGCGATCCCTTCGCCATGCTGCCCTTCTGCGGTTACCACATGGGCGATTATTTCAACCACTGGCTGAAGATGGGCCATGTGGTCGAGCACACGCCGAAGATCTTCTGCGTGAACTGGTTCCGCATGAACGAACAGGGCGACTTCATGTGGCCCGGCTTCGGCGAAAACATGCGCGTGCTGAAGTGGATCGTCGATCGGGTCAAGGGTCGTGTTCCCGCGCGGGAGACGGCACTCGGCTGGATGCCGCGATTCGCTGACATCGACTGGAGTGGAATGGCCATCACCGAACCGGAATTCGACGCACTGACCGGCATCGATGCGGACGCCTGGAAAGCGGAGCTCGCCTCCCACAAGGAGTGGTTCGACAAGATGGGCGAACGCCTGCCGAAGCAGTTGGCGCTCAAACGCGATCTCTTCGAACTCGCCTTGATTGACTGAATAGTCAGCCGTGGTGGCACGCCACTTGGGGGCGGTTGCGCAGCGCATGGCTGGCATCGAGCCCTTCCATGTGATGGAACTGATGGCGAAGGCCAGGGCGTTCGAAGCGCAGGGGCGGGACATCATTCACATGGAAGTCGGCGAACCCGACTTCCCGACTCCGCAACCGGTGATCGAGGCAGCGCAGCGCTTCATCGCCACTGGCCGGGTGCATTACACCCACGCGCTCGGCCTGCCCGCCCTTCGCGACGCCATCGCCCGCTTCTATCAGGAGCGGTACGGTGTTGCCGTCGAGCCGGAGCGGGTCATCGTCACCGCCGGCGCATCGGGTGCCTTGCTCCTCGCACTTGGCGTCCTGATCGATCCGGGTGACGAAGTGCTGCTTGCAGATCCCGGCTATCCCTGTAACCGGCATTTCGTGCGTGCCTTCGAGGGCCGGGCGAAACCGATCGCGGTCGATGCTTCGACCGCTTACCAGCCGACGGCCGAAATGGTTGCTGCGCAGTGGTCGTCGCGCAGCCGAGCCCTGCTGGTCGCCACGCCTTCGAACCCGACCGGCACCGTCATCGAGTTGCCGCAACTGGCCGCGCTGCGTCAGGCCGTCACCCGGCGCGGCGGCACGCTGCTGGTCGACGAGATCTATCACGGACTCACCTACGGCTTCGACGCCGAGACTGCCCTCTCTCTCGGCAGCGACATCTTCGTCATCAACAGCTTCTCGAAGTATTTCGGCATGACCGGCTGGCGCCTCGGCTGGCTAGTGGCACCCCAAGCTTACGTGCGCGAGATCGAGAAGCTGGCGCAGAACCTCTTCATTTCACCTTCGGCGCCGGCGCAGCACGCAGCGCTTGCGGCATTCGGGGCGGACACCGCGAAGATACTGGAAGCCCGACGCGAAGAATTCCGGAAGCGCCGCGATGCGCTGCTGCCAGGGTTGCGGGCACTCGGCTTCACCGTCGCAACCGAGCCGCGCGGCGCCTTTTACGTCTATGCGGATTCGTCCCAGCATGCCGCCGACAGCTTCGCACTCGCCAACCGCCTCGTCACCGAAGCCGGTGTTGCCGCCACGCCAGGACTGGACTTCGGCAACTGCGCGCCGGAACGGCACATGCGATTCGCCTATACCGTGGGATGCGAGCGGATCGAAGAAGGGCTGCGAAGGATGGAGGCGTTCCTGCGCGCCTGAACAACGCTGGCGCAATGGAACCCGAAAGAAAAACGGCGGCTACATCACGCAGCCGCCGAGCCTGCAAGAGTCACCCTGGATACGAAGAAACCGGGCAACGGCAACTCAAGAGCCACCGCCGCCCTTTTGGGGACTCCCCACTCGCCGATCAGGACGGACGCGAGCCCGTCGGGAACGGCCAAGCGGCCGCAGGATTCAGCGAGGACTTCAGGCCAGGCGCCGCAGCGGTCGAGGGAGCAGCCGGGGCAGGAGCCGCGGCCGGGGCAGGCTTGGCAGCAGCCTTCTTGGCGGCAGGCTTCTTCGGTGCAGCCTTCTTTACTGCCGGCTTCTTGGCAGCAGCCTTCTTCGGCGCGGCTTTCTTGGCAGCAGGCTTCTTGGCAGCGGCCTTCTTCACTACCGGCTTCTTGGCAGCAGCCTTCTTCGGCGCGGCTTTTTTGGCGGCAGGCTTCTTGGCAGCAACCTTCTTCACTGCCGGCTTCTTGGCAGCGGCCTTCTTCACTGCCGGCTTCTTGGCAGCGGCCTTCTTCACTGCCGGCTTCTTGGCAGCGGCCTTCTTCACTGCCGGCTTCTTGGCAGCGGCCTTCTTCACTGCCGGCTTCTTGGCAGCGGC
>JAEHDA010000226.1 GCA_016880655.1 Rhodocyclaceae bacterium | reverse complement strand
GGCGCGCCACCGCTCCCAGCTTATCGGCCTGATAGGCGAGACGGAGGCGCTCGTCGATCTCCGCGACCCGCGCTTGCAGGGCCGCATCAGCGTCCAACGTGGCTTGAGTCCGCTCGGCGCTCATTGCGCCTGCCGCACGTAGAGGACAAGCGGCCGCCCCTCGCTGCTCTCCAGGTTGCGCAGTTGCTCGATGACCTTGGCGTCCATGGCATGGCCACGCGCCAGGAGCAGGTAGCCGTCGTGATGCAAGAGGTCGCGCATCAGCGCCATGCCGGGCTTGAGCTGGGCCGGGCGCAGCGGCAGTTCCGCGACATCGACCGTGCGGGTGTCGGAGATGTACGCGAAGAATGCATCGACCACAGCCGGTTCGTAGCGCTTGCCGCGGTTCTCGACGATGAAGGCGAGCGCTTCGTCCGGCTTGAGCGACCGTCCGACCAGCGTACCCATCTGTAGGGTGTCGTAGTCGTTGGCCACAGCCAGCACCCTCGCACCGGCGGGGATGGCAAGGCCGGCCAGCCGGTCCGGGTAGCCGCTGCCGTCCCAACATTCGTGATGATGACGCACCAGGGGCACGACACCCTTCATCTGCCCGATACCCATCAGCAACATGGCGCCCTTGACCGGATGCCTCATGACTTCAGCACGCACCTCCGCCGGCAGGTTGTTGAAGGGCTTGTCTAGAACGGCATCAGGCAGGCCGAGCTTGCCAATATCGTGCAGCAGGGCCGCCAGCAGCACATCCTGCGCAGCCGCGTCGTCGAATCCGAGACGCCGGGCCAGTTGCCTGGCGTGCTCGGCGACCCGCCGCGAATGACCTGCCAGCTTGCCGCCGCGCAGTTCGATAAGGCCGGAAAACACTTGCACCGTCGCCAGAAAGCCTTGCTTGAGCTCCTGATGCGCCTGCTCCAGGAAAGCGAGGGTCTGCTGCACCTCCGCAGTGCGCTCGGCCACCTTCTGCTCGAGTCCGGCATTGAGCGCCTTCAGCGTTTCATTCTGGCGCTGCGTCAGTTCTGACAAGCGCAGGTTCTCGTATTCGAGGCGTTTGTGATCGAGCGCATCGCGCACAGTCAGGACGATCTCGTTGTCATCCCAGGGCTTGGAAATGTAGCGATATATTTCGCCGCGGTTGATTGCCTGGATCGTCGAGCCGACGTCAGCGTAGCCCGTCAACAGGATGCGGACGGTTTGAGGCCATCGCTGCCGAACTTGCTCGAGGAAACGCGTCCCGTCCATTTCCGGCATGCGCATGTCGGAAATCACCAGGTCCACTGGTTCCCGCTCAAGTAGTTCCAGACCGGCGGCACCGCTCTCGGCAGTCAGAATGCGGTGGCCGTGCTGCCTGAACAGCCGCCGCAGAGATGACAGGATGGCCGGCTCGTCATCGACGAGTAGCAGTGTGGCTTGCGCTTCCGTATCCATTATCCAGCCCACCCTCCGAACTCCTGTTGAAGGTTATCGACAAGACTGGCAGTATTCTTGAACTAACGGTATTCGATTGCCACAACTTCAAGTGTCCGCCAGCCCGCCGGGCTCTGGAAGCGCACTTGGTCGCCCTCGCGGGCCTTCATCAGGGCCCGGGCCAGCGGCGACAGCCAGTTGATCCGCCCCCTGGTGGCGTCGGCTTCGTCGATGCCGACAATCTGGTAGGTGGCTTCCCCGCCCTCCTCGTCCATGATCGTCACCGTCGCGCCGAAGAAGACCTGGTCGACGTTCTCCTGCCGGGCTGGATCAACCACTACCGAGCTTTCGATGCGCTTGGTGATGTAGCGGATGCGGCGATCGATCTCGCGCAGGCGCTTCTTGCCATAGATGTAGTCGCCGTTTTCCGAACGGTCGCCGTTGCTGGCCGCCCAGGCAACCACCTGGACCAGGTTCGGGCGCTCGACCTTGACGAGTTGCGCGAGCTCGTCGCGCAGCCGGCGATGGCCCGATACCGTCATGTAGTTGCGTGTTCCCGGCGGCAGTTGCGCCGCTTCCGGAAGATCGTCCTCCTCGTCGTCGCTTTCCTTGACGAAGGCCTTGTTCATGCGAGCCACATCCTCGATACCGAGGTCCTGATTTCGGATGGTGCCGACAGTCTGACTCGAACAGACGACCTACCGCTTACAAGGCGGTTGCTCTACCAACTGAGCTATGCCGGCGCAGGGCAGATTGTACGGCAGCCCAACCCTCTGAATCGACTCGTTTTTCCCTCCGGCGCGACCCACTACATATAGTGGCATGTCACTTGCTGGGCTACTAGACTTCAATCTAACTTGTTGTTTTTATTGTCGCCAAAAAAATGACACTTCCAATCCAGAAAAGACAGGGATATGCTTGCCGCCCATCGTTTCCGCACTCTCTACTTACTCACTCTATCGGACCAAAAAGATGACAACAGAAACGCCGATCTCCGGAGACATCGTGCCCGTCCAGCAAATGGGGCTGCCCCTGCCACAGGAAATTTCCGGCGAGGTGCTGTTGGAGAAATATGCCAAAGGCAACGAGCGTAGCGTCCATGACGTACGCGAGCGCGTCGCCCGTGCGCTGGCCGCCGTCGAGACCGAGGATAGGCGCACGTTTTGGCAGGAACGTTTTCTGGACGCGCAGGAAAGCGGCTTCGTGCCGGCCGGCCGCATCAATTCCGCCGCCGGCACCGATTTGTGCGCCACGCTGATCAACTGCTTCGTCCAACCGGTGGGCGACTCAATTTCCGAGATCGTCGACGACCGCCCCGGCATCTACACGGCGCTCTTGCAGGCCGCCGAAACCATGCGCCGCGGTGGTGGAGTCGGCTACGATTTTTCGACGATCCGACCGATCGGCGCCCACGTCAAGGGCACGCAATCGCGCGCCTCGGGACCTGTCTCGTATATGCGCGTCTTCGACCGCTCCTGCGAGACGGTCGAATCGGCCGGAAGCCGGCGCGGCGCCCAGATGGGGGTACTGCGCTGCGATCATCCGGACATCGAGACCTTCATCCACGCCAAGGACGGCGGGGATTTGACCAACTTCAATATTTCGATCGGCGTCACCGATGCCTTCATGTCGGCGGTCGAAACGGACGGCGAGATCGAACTGACCCATCGCGCCGAGCCCTCCACCGACGTCAAGCAAGCCGGCGCCTACCAGCGCGAGGACGGCTTGTGGGTCTATCGCAAGCTCAAGGCACGCGAGTTGTGGGACCAGATCATGCGTTCGACCTATGACCACGCCGAACCGGGCATCCTGTTCCTCGACCGCATCAACCGCGACAACAACCTCAATTACTGCGAGACCATCGAAGCCACCAACCCGTGTGCAGAGCAGCCGCTGCCGCCATATGGCTGCTGCTGCCTGGGCTCGATCAACCTGACCCGCTTCATCAAGCACCCGTTCGAGGATGACGCCGAGTTCGACTATGGAAGTTTCGGCCGTGTCATCGATGACTGCGTGCGCATGCTCGACAACGTTCTCGACACCACCCACTGGCCGCTGCCGCAGCAACACGCCGAGGCACAAGCCAAGCGCCGCATCGGCCTCGGCTTCACCGGCCTGGGCGATGCGCTGATCATGCTGCGCCAGAAGTACGACACCCAGGAAGCGCGGGCGATGGCCGGCAAGATCTCCGAGTACATGCGGGACCGCGCCTATCTCGCTTCGGTCGAGTTAGCCAAAGAGCGGGGGCCATTCCCGCTCTTCAACGCCGACCTCTACCTGTCCGGCGGCAATTTCGCCTCGCGCCTGCCGACCGAGATCAAGGAGCAGATTCGCAAGCACGGCCTGCGCAACTCGCACCTGCTGTCGATCGCCCCGACCGGAACCATCAGCCTGGCCTTCGCCGACAACGCGTCCAACGGCATCGAGCCGCCTTTCTCGTGGACCTACACGCGCAAGAAGCGCATGGCCGACGGTACCCACAAGGAGTATGCGGTCGAGGACTACGCCTGGCGCCTGTACAAGCATATGGGCGGCGATGTCGGCAAGCTGCCCGACTATTTCGTCACCGCGCTGGCGATTTCCGCCCAGGCCCACAAGGACATGGTCGCTGCCGTAGCTCCCTTCGTAGACACTGCAATTTCCAAGACGGTGAACGTGCCCGAAGACTACCCCTACGCCGACTTCGAGGATCTCTACCTGGATGCCTGGAAAGCTGGCCTCAAGGGTCTCGCCACCTACCGGCCGAACAAGGTGCTCGGCTCGGTCCTGTCGGTCGAGCCGACCACGCAAAAGCAACCACAGGACGTGACGATCGACGGCACCAACAAGCGCATGTCGATCGGTTCCCTGCCCGCGCCCGTGCTCGCATCGCTACGCTGGCCGGGCCGGCCGCGTCTGACCGACGGCAACACCGCATGGACCTACATGATCGAAACGCCTCACGGGGAATTCGCGCTGTTCGTCGGCCAGGCCGAGAATGGCCACGCCCGTGCCGTGCCATTCGAAGTCTGGGTCAATGGCACCGAGCAGCCGCGCGGCCTCGGCGCCGTCGCCAAAACCCTGTCGATGGACATGCGTGCCAACGACAAGGCCTTCCTCAAGCTCAAGCTCGACGTGCTGGCCCGTACCGTCGGGGAGGAACCGTTCGAGATGCCCTTCCCGCCGCTCGGCGAGAAGAAGGTGATGCCGGGCTCGGTCGCCGCCATGGCGCAGGTAATCCGCTACCGCTGCGAGCAGCTCGGCGCACTCGAAGGCGAAGGCGCGACGCCCGTGCTGGATGCCATGTTCAGCCGCGACGAGCCGAAGACCGGCACTGACGGTACGTTATCGTGGACGGTCGACATCGTGAACCCGGCCGCCAACGAGGAGTTCGTGCTCGGCCTGAAGGAAATCACACTGCCCGACGGCGTCACCCGTCCCTATTCGGTATGGCTGTCAGGCAACTACCCGAGGGCGCTGGACGGCCTGACCAAGCTGCTCTCGCTCGACATGCGCGTGCTCGATCCAGCCTGGATCGGCATGAAGCTGCGCAAGCTCACCAACTACGCCGAGCCGCTCGGCGACTTCATGGCGCGCGTACCCGGCAGCCAGAAACAGCAGAACTGGCCATCGACCGTCTCCTACATCGCCCGCCTGATCATGCATCGCTATACGATGCTCGGCATCCTGGACGAAGGCGGCTACCCGACCCGCGAAATGGGCATCCTGGAGATGCCGCGCGACAAGGGGGCAGTCAAGGTGACGCAGGGTTCGTTATGCGCCGAATGCGGCAACATGACCGTGATCAGGAAGGATGGTTGCGACTTCTGCACCGCCTGCGGCGCGGTCGGCAGCTGCGGCTAACCACTGAAGCGTTCACGGCCGGATTCAGCCACGGTTTCCCGCCCTAGCCCGGCAGCGGAAACCGTGGCCCCGACCACACCATTGCCGGCGTGCCGGCCCCTGCCTACGGCGCTGATTCGTCCGAAGC
>JAEHDA010000225.1 GCA_016880655.1 Rhodocyclaceae bacterium | reverse complement strand
GCGCGTCGCCGAGTTCCTCGAAATCGGTGATGGTGCCCTGGTCGAACAGCCAGGTGTTGAGCCGCGCCGCGCCCGTGGCCTTGAGGAAGTCGCGTGGCGTGATGAAGATCAGCTCGCCGCCCGGCTTCAGATGGCGCACGCACTTCTCGATGAAATGCAGATAGAGGTTGGCGTGGCCGTCGAGCAGTTGCGTCGAGAAGTGGCGTCGCGTCGCCGGCAGGATGTCGCGCGCCTTCACATAGGGTGGGTTGCCGATGATGGTGTCGAACTTCTCGACTTCCGGGTAGGTGAAGAAGTCGGCGTTGAGCGCACCGTCCGGGCAGTGCGTCGGGTCGATCTCGATCGCCACCACGTCCGGGTAATGCGGCGGGATGCGGCCGATGAAGGCGCCGTCGCCGCAGGCCGGTTCGAGCACACGGCCGCGATTCCTGATCAGGCCGAGCATGCGCTCGACGATGGGCGCAGGCGTGAACACCTGGCCGCGCGTGGCGATGTCGCGGTGTGCGTGGGCGCTCATTGCTTGCCGGCCTGCTCGGCTTCCTTCCTGGCGCGCCGCGCGTCCCTGTCCGCCACTTCGCGCCGCTTCAGCTCGCGTTCCATGGTGCGGGCGCGGCTGTCGATGCCGGCGGCCTTCAGCTTCTCGTCGCGGAAGGTCTGGCCGGCGTCGTCCAGGCACCGGGTGACCAAAAATTTCCGCCAGCACTCCTTTTGCGCCTTGGCGTATTCCACCTCGGCAACCCGGCGGATGTCCGTGGCTTCGTCGTGCAGGCGGGCGGCGACGGCCTTCAGGGTGACGGCGTCGTCCGCGGCAGGCGAAGCTGCGGTGTCGTCGGCGTGGGGGGCGAGCGGCAGCATGAGCAGGGCCGCGGGTACGAGTACTGCAAGACGTTTCATGCTCAAATGCTACCTTACTCATGATTCAACTGCGCAATCTCACCCTCGCCCGCGGCGCAGAGCCGCTGGTCGAAAACGCCTCCCTGCAAATCCATCCCGGCTGGAAGGTCGGCCTGACAGGCGCCAACGGCTGCGGCAAATCCTCGTTCTTCGCGCTGATCCGCGGCGAACTGCACGCCGATGCGGGCGACCTGGACTTGCCGGCCTCGTGGGCCATCGCCCACGTCAGCCAGGAGACGCCCGCGCTGCCCGATGCGGCACTCGAATTTGCCCTCGATGGCGACGCCGAGTTGCGCGCCGTGGAGCGCGAGCTGGTCGAGGCCGAAGCGAAGCACGAAGGCGAGCGGATTGCCTTGCTGCACGGCCGCTTGCAGGACATCGGCGGCTACGCCGCGAAGGCACGCGCGGCGGAGCTGCTGCACGGACTGGGTTTTTCCGACGCCGACTTCGTCCGGCCGGTGTCCGATTTCTCGGGCGGCTGGCGGGTGCGACTCAATCTCGCCCGCGCGCTGATGGCGCGCTCGGACCTGCTGCTGCTCGACGAGCCGACCAACCACCTCGACCTCGACGCCGTGCTCTGGCTGGAGGGCTGGCTGAAGAGCTACCCCGGCACGCTCTTGATGATCTCGCACGACCGCGACTTCCTCGACGCCGTGGTCGGCAGCATCCTGCACATCGAGAACCGCCAGATGCGGCTCTACACGGGCAACTACTCGGCCTGCGAACGGGCGCGGGCGGCGTACCTCGCCGGCCAGCAGTCGATGTACGACAAGCAGCAGCGCGAAGTCGCGGCATTGCACAGCTTCATCGACCGCTTCCGCGCCAAGGCCAGCAAGGCGCGCCAGGCGCAGAGCCGCCTCAAGGCGCTGGCGCGCATGGAAGAGATCGCGCTGGCGCACGTCGATACGCCGTTTTCCTTCAGGTTCGCCGAACCGGCCGGCATGTCCGATCCGCTGCTGCAATTGGACCTCGCCGCGGTGGGCTACGGCAACACGCCCATTCTCGAACGGCTGGCGCTGACGCTGCGGCCGGGCGGCCGCGTCGGCCTGCTCGGCCGCAACGGCGCCGGCAAATCGACGCTCGTCAAGCTGCTGGCCGGCGAACTGAAGCCGCTCTCCGGCGAGCGCCGCGAGGGGCGCAACCTCGCCGTGGGCTACTTCGCCCAGCACCAGGTCGAACAGCTGCGGCCCGACGAATCGCCGATCCAGCATCTGATTCGCGCCGAGCCGACGACGCGCGAACAGGAACTGCGCGATTACCTCGGCGGTTTCGATTTCCGCGGCGACATGGTCGGCGCGCCTTGCGGCCGCTTCTCCGGCGGCGAGAAGGCGCGGCTGGTGCTGGCGCTGCTCATCCGGCAACGGCCCAACCTGCTGCTGCTCGACGAACCGACCAACCACCTCGACCTCGAAATGCGCGAGGCGCTGACGCTGGCCTTGCAGGAAACCGAAGCGGCCGTGGTGGTGGTCTCGCACGACCGCCATCTGCTGCGTACCACCTGCGACGAACTCTGGCTGGTCGCCGACGGCCGCGCGACGCCCTTCGACGGCGACCTCGACGACTACGCCGCGTGGCTGGGGAAACAGCGCGGCGCCGACCGGGCCGCGGAATCCGGCAAGGACGCCGACAAGGAAGCGCGCCAGGCGGCGCGCGTCGCCAGCGAAGCAGCCAGAAAGTCAGCCGTGGCGACACGCCGAGCCCTGGCGAAGGAGGCCGACAAGCTGGAGAAGCAGCTCGCGCAATGGCACGGCGACAAGGCGCAGCTCGACGAGCGGCTCGCCGATCCCGCGCTCTATGCCGATGCCGACCGGGAGAAGCTTGCCGGCCTGCTCAAGCGGCAGGCGGAACTGGTCGCCCTGATCGAGCCGGCCGAAACGCGCTGGCTGGAAGTTCACGAGACGCTGGAAGCATTGCCGGTCGAGTAAAATCGCGGCTTTCCAATTGGGGAGTCCCGCCGTGCAACTCGTCTGCCTCGACCTCGAAGGGGTTCTCATCCCCGAAATCTGGATCGAATTCGCCGAGCGCACCGGCATTCCCGAGTTGCGTCGCACGACTCGCGACGAACCCGACTACGACAAGCTGATGAAGTACCGGCTGGCGCTGCTGGAGCAGCACAAGCTCGGCCTGCCCGACATCCAGAAGGTGATCGCCGACATGGGCCCGATGCCGGGCGCCAGGGCTTTCCTCGACGCGCTGCGCGAGGATTATCAGGTGATCATCCTCTCCGATACCTATTACGAGTTCGCCATGCCGCTGATGCGCCAACTCGGCATGCCGACGCTGTTCTGCCACAAGCTGGAGGCGAACGCCGCCGGCTTCCTGGTCAATTACCACCTGCGCATGCCGAACCAGAAGATGGAATCGGTGAGGCGCTTCAGGGAACTGAACTTCAAGGTGATCGCCGCCGGCGATTCCTACAACGACACCGCGATGCTCGCCGAGGCGCACGCCGGCATCCTTTTCCACGCGCCCGAGAACGTCATCCGCGAGTTTCCGCAGTTCGGCGTGACCAACACCTACCCCGAACTGCGCGCCGCAATCGACGCGGCCAGTGCCCACATCGGAGAATGAAGTGACGGGCGCGCACTGGGATCCGAAGCTGGTCGCCGGGCTCAAGGCGCTGGCCGAAGCATCGTTTCCCAAGCGCTGCGCCAACTGCGGCACCGTCTACGAGGACGTGCATGACTACGTGAGCCGGACGGTGCCGATTTCCGAAGTCCGCAGCGGCCTCAAGCAATCCCGTGACGACGACGGCCAGACCATCGTCGAGCTCTTCCGCAACTGCGCCTGCGGCTCGACGCTGATGGATTTCTTCGGCGACCGGCGCGACCTGTCGGAGGCCGGGGCCAGGAGACGCCAGCGTTTTGCCGAACTTCTCACCTATCTGGTCGGCTCGGGTCTGGATGGCGTCGTCGCGCGGGCCGAACTGCTCAAGGTAATGCGTGGCGAGGCCAGCGAGATTCTGGCCGGCGTCAAACCACCAAAGAAAGCCTGACCGCAACCATCATGCACCGCGACCGCTACTACACGCTTGCCGCCTCGTGTCCCGACCGCACCGGCATCATCGCCCGCGTCACCGGCTTCTTCGCCGAGCACAACGGCTGGATTCTGGAGTCGAGCTTCCACTCCGACGACGGGAATGGCGATGCACCGGCGCGCTACTTCATGCGCATCGAGGTCAAGGCCGACTCGCTGCCCTTCATGCTGGCGGAACTGCGCGAACGCTTCCGGCCGATCGCCGAAGCATTGCAGATGGACTGGAAGATCACCGACTCGGCGGTGAAGAAACGCGTCGTGGTGCTGGTCTCGAAGCAGGAGCACTGCCTCTACGACCTGCTGGCGCGCTGGCAGTCGAAGGAACTCGACATCGAGATCCCCTGCGTGATCTCCAATCACGACACCTTCAAGGGCTTCGTCGAGTGGCACGGCATTCCGTTCCACCACGTGCCCGTGACGGCGGAGAACAAGCCCAAGGCCTACGCCGAGATGCAGCGGCTGGTCGACGAGGTGCGCGCCGACAGCATCGTGCTGGCCCGCTACATGCAGATCCTGTCGCCGGAGCTGTGCGCCGCCTACCCGAGCCGCATCATCAACATCCACCACAGCTTCCTGCCCAGCTTCGTCGGCGCCAAGCCCTACCACCAGGCCTGGCAGCGCGGCGTCAAGCTGATTGGCGCGACCTGCCACTATGTCACCTCTGAGCTCGACCAGGGCCCGATCATCGAGCAGGACGTGATCCGCATCGACCACTCCGATTCGCCGGACGACATGGTCCGCTACGGCAAGGACATCGAAAAGACCGTGCTGGCGCGCGGCTTGCGCTGCCACCTAGAAGACCGCGTCCTGGTCCACGGCAACAAGACCGTCGTCTTCCGCTGATTGCCAATAAAAAACGGGCACCCTTTTGGGGTGCCCGTAACCGAGTAGTGCTCGGATTGGGAGATGCAGAAACTCAGTAGTGGTAGGCCGACTCGCCGTGCGAGGTGATGTCCAGGCCTTCGCGCTCTTC
>JAEHDA010000224.1 GCA_016880655.1 Rhodocyclaceae bacterium | reverse complement strand
GACTTGGGCCTCAACCCGTCGACGCAGGGCGACCTGATTCGCGTGCCGATGCCGATGCTGACCGAAGAGCGGCGCAAGGAACTGATCAAGGTCGTCAAGCACGAGGGCGAGAATGCCAAGGTGGCAGTGCGCAACCTGCGTCGCGACGCCATTGCGCATTTGAAGGAAGCCCTCAAGAAGCATGAGTTGTCCGAGGACGACGAGCGCCGCGCCCAGGACGACATCCAGAAGCTGACCGACAAATTCGTCGCAGAAGTCGACAAGGCCCTGGCCGAGAAGGAAAAGGATCTGATGGCCATCTGAGCCATCGGACCGCGCAACGATGGCAGCGTTCGGCAGCTCGACCCAGGCGATTCCCGATACCGGGGAGGTGCCGAGGCATGTCGCCATCATCATGGATGGCAACGGCCGCTGGGCGCGAAAGCGCTTTCTGCCACGCGTGGCCGGACACAAGCGAGGCGTGGAAGTGCTGCGGCGGGTCATCCAGGCCTGCGTCGAGCGCGGTATCGAGTACCTGACGGTCTTCGCCTTCAGTTCGGAGAATTGGCGGCGGCCGACCGAGGAGGTCTCGTTCCTGATGAATCTCTTCGTGTCGGCCCTGACGGAAGAGGTGGCGCGCCTGCACGAAAACGGCATTCGCCTGAAGATCGTCGGCGACCTGTCCCGTTTCGAGCCGCGGTTGCGCGAGTTGATCGCCGAGGGCGAACGGACCACGGCGGGCAATGGCCGCCTGACGCTGACGATTGCAGCGAACTACGGTGGACGCTGGGACATCCTGCAAGCCTGCAATCGCCTGGCGCGTGCACTGCCGGAGAAGTGCGGCGAGTGGAGCGAAAGCGATCTCACGCCCTTCCTCGCTATGGCGCATGCGCCGGAGCCTGACCTGTTCATACGCACCGGCGGCGAACAGCGCATCAGCAACTTCATGATCTGGCAACTCGCCTACGCGGAACTGTATTTCACGGACCGGCTCTGGCCGGAATTCGACGCCCGGACTCTGGATGCCGCCATCGCCTCATATCGCCGCCGCGAGCGCCGCTTCGGCCGCACCAGCGAGCAATTGCAGGGCGGCGACGCAGGCGCGTTGCCTGAAGCTGCCGCAACGCAAACACAAGATGCTTAGAGCGCGGATCATCACCGCGCTGGCCCTTCTGGCCGGCTTTCTCGTCACACTCTTCCTGTTGCCGGAACCGTTCGCCGCAATCGTGTTCGGGTTGCTGGCCGGTGTGCTGGCTTGGGAATGGGCCGGCCTGATGAAGATTGATTCCGCGGGAAGATTCCTGTTCGCCGGCATCATCCTGATCTCGTGCCTGGGGGCCCACGAACAAGCCGGCGTCGCTTTCCCTGGCCTGTGGGCCATGTCGGCTTTCTTCTGGCTGGTGGTGGTGCCCGTTTGGCTTTGGCGTGGCTGGCTGCTTTCCGGCAATGATCTTGGCGGATACGTCGTCGGCTGGGTGCTGATCGTTCCGACATGGGCCGCAATGGTTGCCCTGCTGGATCGCCATCCATGGTGGTTGTTCGGGTCCATGGCGCTGGTCTGGGTGGCGGACATCAGTGCCTATTTTGCCGGCCGGGCCTGGGGCCGCCACAAGCTGGCTCCGGCGATCAGTCCGGGAAAGACCTGGGAGGGGGTCGCTGGAGCCGTCGTCGGTGTCGGTGTCTACAGCGTCGCGGGCGCCTGGGTGGCAGGGATTTCGCCCTTCGACAAACTCGCGTGGGCGCCGCTGCTGCTTGCCTTGACCGCGATCAGCGTAATCGGAGATCTGTTCGAGTCGATGATCAAGCGCCAGGCAGGCGTCAAGGACAGCAGCCAACTTCTGCCCGGCCACGGCGGCTTTCTCGATCGCCTCGACAGCCAGACTTCGATGCTGCCGTTGGCAGCCTTGATTCTTCTCGGAACGTGGCGGTGACGAAACAGCGGCTGACGATTCTCGGCGCAACCGGTTCGATTGGCGCCAGCACGCTCGATGTCGTGGGCCGGCATCCGGACCGGTTCGAGGTGGTGGCGCTCACCGGCCATCGTCGCCTCGATGTGCTCGAAGCCCAATGCCGCCGGCATCGGCCACGTTATGCGGTGGTCGGCGATGCAGCGGATGCCAGGCATCTCGCCACATCATTGTCGGGCGTCGGGACTGAAGTGCTGGCCGGTCCGCAGGCGCTTGAACACGTCGCCTCGCTTCCAGAGGTGGACGCCGTCATGGCGGCCATCGTCGGTGCGGCGGGATTGCCGCCGACGCTCGCGGCCGTACGCAGCGGGAAGCGTATCCTGCTCGCCAACAAGGAGGCGCTGGTGATGGCGGGGGCCGTCTTCATGGCCGAGGTCGCCCGTTGTGGTGCGACGCTCCTGCCGATCGACAGCGAGCACAATGCCGTTTTTCAGTCGCTGCCGTTTGGTTTCGATGGCAATTTGCGCTCGTCCGGGGTGCGCAAGATACTGCTGACCGCTTCGGGCGGTCCGTTCCGGACGACCCCGATCGATCGTCTGGCTGAGGTGTCGCCCGACCAGGCCTGTGCCCATCCGAACTGGGTGATGGGACGGAAGATTTCGGTCGATTCGGCAACCATGATGAACAAGGGACTCGAGGTGATCGAAGCCCGCTGGTTGTTCAACGCGGCTCCGGAACAGATCGAAGTGGTGATTCATCCGCAAAGCATCATTCATTCGCTGGTCCAGTATGTCGATGGCTCGGTGGTTGCCGAACTGGGTAATCCGGACATGCGCACACCGATTGCCCACGCGCTGGCTTATCCGGAGCGGATCGACTCCGGTGTTGCTTCGCTCGATCTCTTTGAGGTTCTCCAACTGAACTTCGAACGGCCGGACTTGCATCGGTTCCCGTGTCTGGCCTTGGCGTACCGCGCCCTGGCGGCCGGAGGTAGTGCGCCGGCGGTGCTCAACGCGGCCAATGAAGTTGCGGTGTCGGCCTTTCTCGATGGCACATTGCCCTTCCTGCGCATTGCCGACGTGATATCAGCCTCGCTGGATGGCGTGCCGTCGCGGCCGGTGGCCGATCTCGAAGCGGTCCTGGCTGCCGATGCGGACGGACGGGCAGCCGCGCGACAGGTTGTCGAGCGGTTCACCAAGTCGCGCTGATGCTTCAATCCTCGTTCCTCTGGTATATCGGCGCGTTTGCGGTGGCGCTCGGCATCCTGATCGTCGTGCACGAGCTGGGCCACTATCTGGTGGCGCGCTGGGTTGGCGTCAAGGTGCTGCGCTTCTCGGTTGGATTCGGCAAGCCATTGCTGAGTCGCCGCTTTGGTGCCGACAATACCGAGTGGGTACTGGCGGCCTTTCCACTCGGCGGCTACGTCAAGATGCTTGACGAGCGGGAAGAGGCAGTTGCCCCCGAAGAGGTTCATCGCGCATTCAATCGACAGTCGGTCGGCCGTCGCTCGCTGGTGGTCGTTGCCGGACCGGTTGCGAACCTGTTGCTGGCGATATTCCTCTACTGGTTCCTCTTCGTCAACGGCGTAAACGAAATGCGTCCAATGCTTGGCGCGCCACCGTCGGGGACGGCCGCCGCGCTGGCTGGCATCGAGGACGGAGACGAAGTTCGTCGGGTTTCCGCGACTCCGGTCACGACCTTGCAGGAG
>JAEHDA010000223.1 GCA_016880655.1 Rhodocyclaceae bacterium | reverse complement strand
CCGAAGTGCTTGAAGATGGCGCCGAGCAGCACCGGCTTCCAGGCGACCGCGCGGCCATGGCGCTCGGCCAGCGCGTCGATCTTTTCCGCGGCGAGATAGGAATACGGCGAGGCAAAGTCAAAACGGAACACTATCGGTTCGGCCATGCTGTCCCTCCAACTATTCTTCTATTGTTCTGCGATGGCTCTTCCGATCACCAAGCGCTGGATGTCGGAGGCGCCTTCGTAGATCTGGCAGACCCGGACATCCCGATAGATGCGCTCGACCGGGAAGTCGGCCACGACCCCGTAGCCGCCATGGATCTGGATGGCATCGGAGCATACCCGTTCCGCCATCTCGGAGGCAAAGAGCTTGGCCATCGAGGCTTCCTTCAGGCACGGCACATTGACGTCGCGCAAGGATGCCGCGTGCCAGACCATCTGCCGCGCCACCTCGATCCGGGTGGCCATGTCGGCCAGGCGGAAATTCACCGCCTGGTGCTCGATGATCGGTTTGCCGAAGGTGACGCGTTCCCTGGCGTAGCGCAGCGCCGCTTCCAGCGCGGCGCGCGCCATGCCTACCGACTGCGCGGCGATGCCGATGCGTCCGGCTTCGAGGTTCGACAGCGCGATGCGGTAGCCGTCGCCTTCGTTGCCCAGCAGGCAGTCGGCGGGAATGCGGCAGTCCTCGAACAGGATCTGCGCGGTGTCGGAGGCATGCTGGCCGAGCTTGTCCTCGATGCGCGCGACGACGTAGCCCCTGGTATCGGTCGGCACGCAGAAACAGGAGATGCCCTTCTTGCCCGCCGCCGGATCGGTGACCGCGAAGACGATGGCGATCCGGGCGTTCTTGCCCGAGGTGATGAACTGCTTGACGCCATTCAGCGTCCAGCCGTCGCCGACTTTCGTCGCCCGCGTGGTGATGGCGGCGGCGTCGGAACCGGTATGCGGTTCGGTCAGGCAGAAGCAGCCGAGCAGTGCACCCGAAGCGGCGCCCTTCAGCCAGCGTTCCTTCTGCGAGTCGTTGCCATAGCGGTTGAGGATGCCGCAGACCAGCGAGTTCTGTACCGACATGATGGTCGAGGTGGAGCCGTCGCCGGCGGCGATTTCCTCCAGCGCCACCGCCAGCGTCAGGTAATCGAGGCCGGCGCCGCCCCACTGCTCCGGCACCGCCATGCCCCAGACCCCCAACTGTGCCAGTTCCGCCAGCGCCTCGCGCGGAAAGGTGGATTCGCGATCCCACTGCGCCGCATTCGGCGCCAACTTCTCGCGGGCGAAGTCGCGCAGGGTGTCGCGGATCAGCCGCTGTTCTTCGCTGAGGATCACAGCATTTCCACCGCGACGGCGACGGCTTCGCCGCCGCCTATGCACAGGCTCGCCATACCGCGGTTGCCGCCGTACTTCTTCAGCGCGCCGAGGAGCGTCACCAGGATACGGCAGCCGGAGGCGCCGATCGGATGGCCGAGCGCGCAAGCGCCGCCGTGCACGTTGACCTTTGCCGCCGGCAGCTTGAGGTCGTGCATGGCCGCCATGGTGACGACGGCGAAGGCCTCGTTGATCTCGTAGAAGTCGACGCTCTCGGCGGTCCACCCGACCTTGGCGAAGAGCTTCTGCATCGCGAAAACAGGCGCGGTGGTGAACAGGTTGGGCTCCTGCGCATGGGTGGTGTGGCCGACGATGCGTGCCAACGGCGTCAGGCCCAGCGCCTTCGCTGTCGAGGCGCGCATCAGCACCACGGCGGCCGCGCCGTCGGAGATCGACGATGAGTTCGCGGCGGTGACCGTGCCGTCCTTCTTGAAGGCCGGCTTGAGACCCGGAATCCTGTCGATTTGCGCCTTCGGCGGCTGCTCGTCGTTGCTCACCACCACGTCGCCCTTCTTGCCGGCCACGGCAACGGGCGCGATCTCCCACGCGAAGGAGCCGTCCTTGATCGCCTGCTGCGCGCGCGTCGTCGACCGGATCGCGAAGTCGTCCTGCGCGACACGCGTGAAGCCGTAGCTCTCTGCGCATTCTTCGGCGAAGGTGCCCATCAGGCGGCCCTTCTGGTAGGCGTCCTCGAGGCCGTCGAAGAACATGTGGTCGAGCAACTGGCCGTGGCCGAGGCGGTAGCCGCCGCGCGCCTTCGGCAGCAGATAGGGCGCGTTGCTCATCGACTCCTGGCCGCCGGCGACGCCGATTTCGTAGCTGCCTGCGAGCAGGCTGTCGTGCATCAGCATCACGGCCTTGAGCGCCGAACCGCACACCTTGTGCACCGTGGTGCAGCCGGCGGACAGCGGCAGGCCGGCGCCCAGCGCCGCCTGCCGCGCGGGGGCTTGGCCGACACCGGCTTGCAGGACGTTGCCGAACACGACTTCCTCGACCTGTCCCGGATTGATGCCGGCACGCTCGACGGCGGCTCTGATGGCGACCGCGCCAAGTTGCGGCGCCGTCAGCGAAATGAAGTCACCCTGGAAGCCGCCCATGGGCGTGCGGGCGGCACCGACGATGACGACGGGGTCGTTCATTCTCATTTCTCCTACTTCGTCTCCGAGAAGAGTTCGCGGCCGATCAGCATGCGGCGGATTTCGCTGGTGCCGGCACCGATCTCGTAGAGCTTGGCGTCGCGCCACAGGCGGCCGGTGGGATATTCGTTGATGTAGCCGTTGCCGCCGAGTACCTGGATCGCCTCGCCGGCCATCCACGTCGCCTTCTCGGCGCTGTAGAGGATTGCGCCTGCCGCGTCCTTGCGCAGGGAGCGCGCGTGGTCGGTGGAATCGCAGGCGCGGCCGACCGCATAGACGTAGGCGCGGCTGGCCTGCCAGGTGGTGTACATGTCGGCAACCTTGCCCTGCATGAGCTGGAATTCGCCGATGGCCTGGCCGAACTGTTTGCGGTCGTGCAGGTAGGGCACGACGACGTCCATGCAGGCGGCCATGATTCCGAGCGGGCCGCCAGAGAGCACGGCGCGCTCGTAGTCGAGGCCGGACATCAGCACCTTCACGCCCTGGCCCACGCCGCCGAGCACGTTCTCCTCGGGCACTTCGCAGTCCTCGAAGAACAGGGGGTAAGTGTTCGAGCCGCGCATGCCCAGCTTGTCGAGGTGCGTGCCGTGCGAAAAGCCCTTGGTGCCCTTCTCGACGATGAAGGCCGTCATGCCCTTCGCGCCCGCCGCCGGGTCGGTCTTCGCGTAGACCACCAGGGTGTCGGCATCGCCGCCGTTGGTGATCCACATCTTGCTGCCGTTGAGGACGTAGCGGTCGCTTTTCTTGTCGGCCCTGAGCTTCATCGAGACGACGTCGGAGCCGGCATTCGGCTCCGACATAGCGAGCGCGCCGACATGCTCGCCGGATATCAGCCTGGGCAGATACTTCTTCCGCTGCGCCTCGGTGCCGTTGCGGTTGATCTGGTTCACGCACAGGTTCGAGTGCGCGCCGTACGAGAGGCCGACCGATGCCGAGGCGCGCGAAATTTCTTCCATGGCAACGATGTGGGCGAGGTAGCCCAGGCCGGTGCCGCCGTGTTCCTCGCTCACCGTCATGCCCATCAGGCCCATGTCGCCGAGTTTTCGCCACAGGTCGGCGGGAAACTCGTTGACGCGATCGACCTCGGCGGCGCGTGGCGCGATCTCGCCTTGCGCAAAGGCATGGACGGCGTCGCGCAGGGCGTCGAGATCCTCGCCAAGGTGAAAGTTCAGTCCGCTCATTTCTCCGCCTTTCCGTGCATGGTCATCAGCGTCTGCTGCATGGTCGAACAGTGGGTCGTCCTGTCGCCCTTGACCACGTAGGCCTCGCCGCGGGTGATCACCAGCGTCTTGCCGGGCTTGATCACTTCGCCGGTGGCGATCAGCAGTTCGCCGTCACCGGGGGCGAGCAGGTTCAGTTTGAACTCTACCGACAGCACCGAACTGCCGGACGGCATCAGCGTGAAGCCGGCGTAGCCCGCCGCACTATCGACCACGGTCGAGATGATGCCGGCGTGGAAAAAG
Source organism: Rhodocyclaceae bacterium (assembly GCA_016880655.1). Taxonomy (GTDB): domain Bacteria; phylum Pseudomonadota; class Gammaproteobacteria; order Burkholderiales; family Rhodocyclaceae; genus Fen-999. The sequence continues at coordinate 18,285 of JAEHDA010000223.1, read as the reverse complement.
CCATTCTGCTGGGTCAGGTCCGGCCGCCAGGGCAGGTGGATCTCGCAATAGCCGGGGCGCAGTTCGATCAGTTGCGCGCCGATCAGGCCCATTACTCCCTGCCTGGCGTAGCTCGCGCGAACCCTGGCCTCCCAATCGGGATCCTTCGGTTCGAACGAGCGAAGCTTGTGTCTGTCGTGGTTCATGCCCTCTCCTGCTGCCGATTCTAGGTTGACGTTTACGTCAACGTCAATATATCGTTGGCGAACGACAGTGCGCGGGCCGGGTTGCCTAGGCGGCCCGCTGCCCGGTCAGCAGTTGCTGGCATTGCTGCTCGAAGCGGTTGATTTCGGCGAGGACTTCCTCGATGTCTTCGCGCTGCTGCTCCAGCGCCGCCTTGCGCCGCGACAGCACGGTGAGGAACTTGAGGAGTTGCGGGCTTTCGTCGGCCGCGGTGTCGTACATGTCGATCAGTTCGCGGATCTCGGCCAGCGACAGGCCGAGGCGCTTGCCGCGCAGGGTGAGTTTTAGTCGGGTTCTGTCGCGCTTGGAGTAAACGCGCTGCATGCCCTTGCGCTCGGGCGAGAGCAGGCCATGGTCTTCGTAGTAACGGATCGCCCGCGCCGTCATGCCGAATTCGCGCGCCAGGTCGGTGATGGAGTAGGTTGCTTCACTCATGGGAAGAAGTCATGAAAACCAAGAATTGCTGCGCCGCACCATTCGCCCCGCATTCAGGTAGAATCTTGTCTTTCCTCAATTTTCTTCGGCCAGTTAAGCAGATTTCCCTGCGCAAATCAATTCAGCGGCCATGACCCTTTCCGCGATCTCGTATCCGCACCAGACCCCGCCGGCCGCGGGCGACGCCATGGCCGTGGCACCCGGAATCCACTGGCTGCGCATGCCGCTGCCCTTCGCCCTCGACCACATCAACCTGTGGCTGCTGGAGGATGGCGAAACCTGGACCGCCGTCGATACCGGCATCGGCCTCGACCCGGTCAAGGCGGCGTGGAAGTCAGTCATGGCGACACGCCGAATAGCGCGCCAGATCGTCACCCACTTCCATCCCGACCATCTCGGCCTGGCCGCCTGGCTACAGGAGCAGACCGGCGCGCCGCTCTGGATAACCCAGGGCGAGTACCTGACGGCGCAGATGGTCAAGCACCAGGTCGGCGCCTACGGCGTGCCGGCCATGTGCGACTTCTTCCGCAGCCACGGCCTCGACGAGGCGGTCCTGAAGGCCCTGCTCGATCGCGGCAATGCCTACGGCCGCGGCGTGCCCGCCATTCCGCCGACCTTCCATCCGCTCTGGGAAGGCGAGGACGTGACGATCGGCGGCCGCGACTGGCGCGTCATCATCGGCCACGGCCACGCCCCCGAGCACGCCAGCCTGTACTGCAACGAGTTGCGCGTGCTGATCTCGGGCGACATGCTGCTGCCGCGCATTTCCACCAACATCAGCGTCTTCGCGGGGGTACCCGACGCCAATCCGCTGGCATGGTTCCTCGCCTCGCTCGACCGCCTGCGCGCACTGCCCGAGGACACGCTGGTGCTGCCCTCGCACGGCCTGCCCTTCCGCGGCCTGCACTTCCGCGTCGACCAGTTGCACACGCACCACGCCGACCGTTGCGACGAGCTTCTCGCGGCCTGCACGACGCCGAAAACGGCCGCCGAACTGATCCCGGTGCTGTTTCCGCGCGAGATCACCGATCCGCACCAGGCGATGTTCGCCATGGGCGAAGCCGTCGCCCACCTGAATTACCTTGAGCAAGCGCACCGCCTCGCGTGCATCGAAGAAAACGGCACCATCCGCTACATGAAGAACCGATAAGGAGTGAGAAATGTCCACCGCCCCGCAAGAACAAGCCCCGCTGCCCGACCCGAAGGAAATCGCCAAGACCTATGCCGAGGTCGCAAACCGCGCCTCCAAGCTGCTGCATGACCACATCCAGCGCCAGGTAAAGAATGGTGTCAGCGCACCTGCCGACGAACTGGGCATCGCCCAGGCCTTCATGGACATGATGGCCAAGATGCTGGCCAACCCCTACAAGCTGGCCCAGGCGCAGATGAACCTGGTCTGGGACTACTTCTCGCTCTGGCAACACTCGACGCTGCGCATGATGGGCATGGACACCGCGCCGATCGCGCAGCCGGCCAAGGACGACAAGCGCTTCAAGGACGAGCAGTGGGAAGACCACTTCCTGTTCGACTTCATCAAGCAGTCCTATCTGATCACCGCGCGCCACATCCACGACTCCGTCCGCAGCGTCGAGGGCATGGACGACAACACCGAGAAGAAGGTGAACTTCTTCACCCGCCAGTTCATCGATGCGCTGTCGCCGTCGAACTTCGCGATGACCAATCCGGAAGTGTTTCGCGAGACGGTCAAGTCGCACGGCCAGAACCTGATCAAGGGCTTCAACAACCTGCTGCGCGACATCGAGGAAGGCGACGGCCAGCTGCGCATCAAGATGACCGACACCAACGCCTTCGAGCTCGGCAAGAACGTCGCCACCACGCCGGGCAAGGTGGTGTTCCAGAACGACCTGATCCAGTTGCTGCAATTCGAGCCGACCACCAAGGAGGTGTTCAAGCGGCCGCTGCTGATCTTCCCGCCCTGGATCAACAAGTACTACATCCTCGACCTGCGCGAGAAGAACTCCTACATCAAGTGGGCCACCGACCAGGGCCACACCGTCTTCGTGATGTCGTGGGTTAACCCGGATGCGAAGCTGGCCAAGAGGACCTTCGAGGATTACCTGACCGAAGCGGCGCTGACCGCGATCGACAAGGTTTGCGAACAGACCGGCGAGAAGGAGATCAACGCCGTCGGCTACTGCCTGGGCGGAACACTGCTTGGTTCGACGCTCGCCTACATGGCCGCGAAGAAGGACAAGCGCGTCGCCTCGGCCACCTTCTTCACGACCATGCTCGACTTCTCGATCCCCGGCGAACTGGGCGTCTTCATCGACGAGCAGCAGGTGTCGAGCCTGGAGAAGAAGATGCAGGAGCGCGGCTTCCTCGAAGGCACCGAGATGGCCGGCACTTTCAACATGCTGCGCTCGAACGACCTGATCTGGTCCTTCGTGGTGAACAACTACCTGATGGGCAAGGATCCGTTCCCGTTCGACCTGCTGTTCTGGAACAGCGACTCGACGCGCATGCCCTACGCGATGCACAGCTTCTACCTGCGCAACATGTACATGAAGAACCTGCTCAAGGAGCCGGGCGGAATCACGCTCGACGGCGTGGCCATCGACCTCGGCAAGATCAAGACGCCGAGCTATTTCATCTCCGCCATCGAAGACCACATCGCGCCCTGGAAGAGCACCTACCTCGGCGCGCAACGCTTCTCGGGGCCGGTGCGCTTCGTGCTCGGCGGCTCCGGCCACATCGCCGGCATCGTCAATCCGCCCGCGGCCAACAAGTACGGCTACTGGCTGAACGAAAAGCTGCCTGACAATTCCGACCAGTGGCTGGCGTGCGCAACCCAGAATCCCGGTTCCTGGTGGACCGACTGGCAGCAATGGGTGACGGCGCAGGATGACCGCAAGGTGCCGGCGCGCAATCCGTCCAAGGGCAAGCTCAAGGTACTGGAAGACGCGCCGGGCTCGTTCGCCAAGTTCCGCCTCGACACGCAGAAGAAGAAGGCCTGATGGACGAAGCGGTACGCGTCGTACTGGATACGAACGTACTGCTTTCGCTGTTCGTCTTCGCCGACAGCCGCTACGCGCACCTGCGTCAGCGGCTGGAGTCCGGCGCATGGCTCGCGCTGACCGACGAGCGCTGCCTGCACGAGTTCCAGCGCGTGCTCGCCTACCCGATGTTCTCGCTCGATGCGGCGGCGCAAGCCGCCGCCTTCGACGCCTACGCCGAGCTGGCCGAAAGCGTACCGCCGGCCGCCGGTCTCAAGGTCGCCCTGCCGCCATGCACGGACGGCGACGACCAGAAGTTCATGGAGGTCGCACGCGACGGCCGCGCGAAATGGCTGGTGACATCGGACAAGGCCCTGCTGAGGCTGGCGCGGCGCCGCGGGCTGGCGCAGCTATTCGCCATCGTCACGCCGCAGCGGGCGCTAGAGATCGAGCCCACGCGGCTTGCGCCCGGCGCGGGAGAACAGGAAGTCGAACAGGAAGTTCGGTAGCAGGCGCAGCAGCTTGGCGACTATGCCCATCTGCCACGGCACTACCGCATAGCTCTTGCCGGCATCGATGACGCGGGCGATGCGGCGTGCCGCCACGTCGGCCGGCAGGATGAAGGGCATCGGATAGGTATTCACGGCAGTCATCGGCGTCTCGATGTAGCCGGGCGCCACCGTGACCACCTTGACGCCGCTGCCGCGCAGTTCGCCGCGCAGGGACTCCAGATACGAAATCGCCGCCGCCTTCGAGGCGCTGTAGGCGCTCGCGCCCGGCAGGCCGCGAATGCCGGCCACCGAGGCGATGCCGACGAGCGTGCCGCGACCGGCCTCGCGCATCGGCGCGATGAACGGATGGAAGGTATTGAACAGGCCGATGACGTTGACCGCGAAGACGCGCTCGAAGGCCGGCAGGTCGCTCGCCTCCTGGGTCAGGGTGCCGACGGAGATGCCCGCGTTGCCGATCACCAGGTCCGGCACACCGGCGCGGGCGATGAAGTCGGCGGCGGCGGCCTTGAGGCCTTCGGCGTCGGTCACATCGAGCGGGTAGACAAGAGTCAGGCACGGCAACACGCCGGCCAGCCGCTCAAGCTCGTTCTTGCGTCGCGCGATCAGCGCCAGCGTCGCGCCCCGGCTGGCGTAGTACCGTGCCAGGGCTTCTCCGATGCCCGAAGACGCGCCGGTTATAACGACGCGCACTACTTCTTCGCTGCGCGATCCTTGCGCGCCTTGTCGATCAGCTTGTCGACCACGACGAAGATGTCGTCATGGCTGCCGGCTGCGCCAGTCAACGCCGGCTTGTAGCGGCCATCGACGATGATCGCCGGCACGCCGTCGAGGCCGTGCGCCTGCGACATCTGCATGGCGCGCAGCATCTTGCTCTGGATGGCGAAGGAATTGTAGGTGGCGGAAAACGCCTTGGTGTCGACGCCCTTCTTGCCCAGCCAGTCGATCATTCCCTTTTCGCCGAGCAGGTCGGTGCGATCGATGTGGATGGCGTCGAGTATCTCGCCGTGCAGCTTGTCCAGCAGGCCCATCGCTTCCAGCGTGTAGTAGAGCCGGGCACCCGATGCCCAGTTGCCCGGCGCTCCGTCCCGTCCGGGGAACACCGCGGGCACGCGTCGGAAGCTGACATCCTTGGGCAGCTTCTTCAGCCACTTGTGCAGCAGCGGCTCCAGGTTGTAGCAGTGGCTACAGCCATACCAGAAGAACTCGGTGACTTCGATCCTGTCCCGGGTATCGGTCGTCCGCGGCGGATTGAAAGTCGTGTAGTTCTCGCCTTCCTTGAGGTCGAACGCGCCGGCCAGATTGGCGGCTGCCAGAAAAAACACCCCCACGAACCATGTCGTCCTGCGCATGAATTCCATCCTTTCGACTATTTGCCCTTGACCTGGGTGGCCTGGATGCCGTTCTGTGACAACAGTCCGCGCGCCCGGTTCATGTCCTCAACGCTCGAGAACGGTCCGGTGCGGACACGGTACATCTTGCCCTTGTCCGGCAGGTCGACTTCCTGAACGCCGGCATCGAGGCCGATCAGCGCCAGTTTCGCCTTCAGGTTGTCGGCGTCGGCCGGCTTCTGGAAGGCGCCGACCTGCAGGTAGAGCGGCTCGCCGGTGCCGGATTTCGCCTTGCCGTCGGCCGGCTTGGGCACGGGCGCCGGCGCGGCCTCCTGGCTGCCGGGCAGGATCTTGTAGAACTCGAAACGGGGCTTCTCCCCCGGCTTCTCGCCGATCTTGTCGCCGGGCTTGCCTGGCAGCGGCGCGACGGTGCCGGATTGTTCGCCGTCGCCCGGCCGATCGGTCCGTGCGCCATGGTCGCGGAATGGCAGCGGCGTCTTGTTCATCATCCAGACCGTCAGGAAGGAAATCAGCACGCCGATGACGACGCCGATGAAGACGCCGAGCAGCGTATTGCCGCGTTGCCAATGCTTCGATTTCATTACATAGCCTCCGGCGCCGAAACGCCCAGAATGCGCAAGCCGTTGCGCAGCACCTGACGGACCGCGACCGCCAGCGCCAGACGCGCGCGTTTCAGCGCCTCGTCCTCGACCAGCAGCCGTTCGGCGTTGTACCAACCGTGGAATTCGCCTGCCAGGTCGCGCAGGTAGAAGGCCAGCGTGTGCGGCGCGAAATCGCCCGCCGCCTGGACGATGACCTCAGGAAACGATTGCAGCTTGCCGCACAGACCCAGCTCGCGCTCGGCATCGAGCGGCGACAGTTCCGCCCGGGCCAGTTCCGCCGCTTCCCCGCCCCACTGGTTGAGCACCGAGCAGATGCGGGCATGGGCGTACTGCACGTAATAGACCGGGTTGTCGTTCGATTCCGACTTCGCCAGCGTCAAGTCGAAATCCAGCGCCTGGTCCTGCTTGCGCAACAGGTAGAAGAAGCGGCAGGCGTCGTTGCCCACCTCGCCGCGCAACTCGCGCAGGGTGACGTAGCTTCCCGCACGAGTGGACATCGACACCTTGGCGCCGTCGCGGAACAGGCTGACGAACTGCACCAGCGCCACGTCCATCCTGTCGGCATCGAGGTCGAGCGCCTTCAGCGCGCCCTTGACCCGCGCGATATAGCCATGGTGGTCGGCGCCCCAGATGTCGACGACGCGGTCGAAGCCGCGCTCGAACTTGTTGGCGTGATAGGCGATGTCCGACGCGAAGTAGGTGTAGAAGCCGTTGTCGCGCTGGACGACGCGATCCTTCTCGTCGCCGAATGCCGTCGAGCGGAACCACCTGGCGCCGTCCTGGACGTAGATGTGGCCGCGCTTCTCCAGCTCGGCCACGGCCTTGGCCACCATGCCGGTATCGTAGAGCGAGCGTTCCGAGAACCAGCAGTCGAAATGGACGCCGTACTCCTCGAGATCTTCGCGGCAGTCGGCCAGCTGCTCGTTCAGCGCATGCTGGTGCACATACGCCCATTCCTCGCCGAGCAGGTCCCTGGCGGCGGCGATCAGGCCGTCGAGATGCTGCTCGAGTTGCTCCTTTTCCTCTGCCGTATAGCTGCCGTCCTCGCGCCGCTTCGGCGCCACCGGCGCGCTGGCCAGTACGGCGGCGGCCGGATGCACATACGCCTTGCCGTGCGCCTCCCGGATCTGCTGCGCCATGTCGCGCACGTAGTCGCCCTGGTAGGCGTTGGGCGGGAAGGGCACGAACTCGTCGAACAAGTCCAGGTAGCGCAGCCAGGTCGACACCGCCAGGATGTCCATCTGCCGGCCAGCATCGTTCACGTAGTACTCGCGGCAGACCTGGTTGCCGGCAAAGGCCAGCAGGCAGGCGAGGCTGGCGCCGTAGGCGGCGCCGCGGCCGTGGCCGACGTGCAGCGGGCCGGTCGGGTTGGCGGACACGAACTCGACCTGCACCTTGCGGCCCGACGGTGCGCCACGGCCGAAATCGTCGCCGCGCGCCAGCACGGCACTGACCACGTCGGTCTTGGCGGCCGACGCCAGGCGGAAATTGATGAAGCCGGCGCCCGCCACCTCGGCCTTGGCGACCAGCGGCGAAACGGGCAGTTCGCGAACCAGCCGCTCGGCGATCTTGCGCGGGTTTTCCTTCATCGCGCGCGCCAGTTGCATGGCCAGGTTGCTGGCGAAATCGCCGTGCGTCGGGTCACGCGGCCGTTCCAGTTGGATGTCGGCGCGCTCGCCGGGCGCCACGCTCGCCAGTGCGGCACGCAGCAGTTCGGCCAGGTGGGTCTTCGGATCCGATGACATCGAGGTTCCCGTGGGCAAAGCAACATTATAGCGGCCCGGCCCGCAGGAACCCTTCCGGCAGGGACGGAAACCGGGCACAATCGGCCGTTTCCGCACCTGCCCTTTTCGCCATCTTGCGTCTATTCCGCCTCGCCAAGATCATCCGCATCGGCCTCGGCCACGGCCTCGACCAACTGATCCTCGACCACGATCCGGACAACCGGCTCGCCCGATTGGCCGGCCGTCTGTTCTTCTGGCGCGATCTTGCCGCGCCGCGCGCGGTACGCCTGCGCCTGGCGCTCGAGGCGCTCGGACCGATCTTCGTCAAGTTCGGCCAGGTGCTGTCCACCCGCCGCGACCTCCTCGCCGACGACATCGCCGAGGAACTGGCGAAGTTGCAGGACCAGGTGCCGCCGTTCCCCTCCGCGCAGGCGCTGGCGGAACTGGAAAAGGCCTATGGCAAACCGGTACACGAAGTCTTCAAGACTTTCGAGGCGGAACCGGTCGCGTCCGCCTCCGTCGCCCAGGTACATTTTGCGACGCTGCCCGACGGCCGCGACGTGGCGGTGAAGATCCTCCGGCCGGGCATCGCTCCGGTCATCAACCACGACATTGCGCTGCTCGACGCGCTGGCCGGCCTGCTCGAGCGCCTGTGGGCGGATGGCAAGCGGCTCAAGCCGCGCGAGGTGGTCGGCGAATTCGCCAAGCACCTGCACGACGAGCTGGACCTGATGCGCGAGGCGGCCAACTGCTCGCAATTGCGGCGCAACTTCAATCCCTCGCCCCTGCTCCAGGTGCCCGAGGTGTACTGGGACTGGTGCACGCCCTCGGTGATGGTGATGGAGCGCATGCGCGGCATCCCGATCGCCCAGGTCGAGCGTGTCCGCGCGGCCGGTGTCGACCTCAAGAAGCTGTCGCGCGCCGGCGTCGAGATCTTCTTCACCCAGGTGTTCCGCGACGGCTTCTTCCACGCCGACATGCACCCGGGCAACATCCTGGTCGCCGCCGACGGCCGCTACGTGGCGCTCGACTTCGGCATCATGGGCACGCTGAACGAGGTGGACAAGAACTACCTCGCGATCAACTTCCTGGCTTTCTTCCAGCGCGACTACCACCGCGTCGCCACGGCCCACATCGAGTCCGGCTGGGCGCCGAAGGAAACGCGCGTGGACGAACTGGAAGCGGCGGTGCGCGCGGTCTGCGAGCCGATCTTCGACCGGCCGCTGAAGGACATCTCCTTCGGCCACGTGCTGCTGCGCCTGTTCCAGACGTCGCGCCGCTTCAACGTCGAGATCCAGCCGCAACTGGTGCTGCTGCAAAAGACGCTGCTCAACATCGAAGGTCTCGGCCGCCAGCTCGATCCGGAACTCGACCTCTGGGATACGGCGAAGCCCTTCCTCGAACGCTGGATGGGCGAACAGATCGGCTGGCGCGGTCTGGTCAATCACCTGAAGCACGAAGCGCCGCAATGGGCGGCGTTGCTGCCGCAACTGCCGCGCCTCGCACATCAGGCGCTGAGCAACTCCTCGTCGGCGCTGCTCGCCGACGAACTCGCCGCGCTGCGCGAGGAGCAGGCCCGCCAGCGGCGGCGCCTGACCTGGCTGGTCGGTCTGCTCGTTGCGCAGACCGTGATCTTCCTGGCGGTATCACTGTCAATGTACTAACCGCGACGCGCTACAAGAAGGACCATCACCATGCTGCTCGGCTTCGTCATCCTTTACCTGGTCGTCTCCATCGGCATCGGCATCTACGCCGCCACCAAGGTTCACAACGCCAAGGACTACATCTCGGCGGGCCGCTCGCTGCCGATCTACATCGTCATGGCCATGGTGTTCGCCACGTGGTTCGGCGCCGAGACGGTGCTCGGAATTCCGGCCACGTTTCTGGAAAAGGACCTGGGCGGCCTGATCTCCGATCCGTTCGGCGCCTCGCTGTGCCTCGTCCTGTTCGGTGTGTTTTTCGCCCGCAAGCTTTACCGGATGAACCTGCTGACCATCGGCGATTTCTACCGGGAGCGCTATGACCGCAAGGTCGAGGTCGTCACCGGCATCGCCATCGCGCTGTCCTACCTGGGCTGGGTCTCGGCGCAGGTGACCGCGCTCGGGCTCGTATTCAACGTGCTGTCGGACGGCGTCATCACGCAGCAACAGGGCATCCTGATCGGCGCGGCAGTAGTGTTGATGTACACCCTGTACGGCGGCATGTGGTCCGTGGCATTGACCACCTTCTTCCAGATGATCATCATCGTCATCGGCCTGATCTACATCGCCTTCCTGATCAGCGACCTGACCGGCGGCATCGCGCCCGTCATCGAGCACGCAGCGAACAATGCCAAGTTCCGTTTCTGGCCCCAGATGAGCGCCGTCGCGATGATCGCCTTCCTGTCCGGACTGCTGACCATGGGCTTCGGCTCCATTCCGCAGCAGGACGTATTCCAGCGCGCCAACTCCTCGAGGAACGAAAACGTCGCCGTCTGGGGTACGGTTCTGGGCGGCATCGCCTATTTCCTGTTCGCCGCGGTGCCGCTGTACATGGCCTATTCCGCCAACCTGATCGATCCGACGTTGGCCGCCAGGTGGCTCGCCGACGACAGCCAGAAGCTCCTGCCCGAATTGGTCAAGGGTCACCTGCCCCTGTTCGCGCAGGTGATCTTCTACGGCGCCCTGCTGTCGGTCATCATGTCCACCGCGTCCGGTACGCTGCTGGCGCCTTCCGTGACCATTTCGGAAAACGTGCTGAAGGATTTCATCACCCGCCGCAAGCACCTTTCCGACCACAAGCTGCTGGTAATGACGCGCTGGGTCGTGGCGGTATTCACGGTAGTCGTCACGCTCTACGCTCTGTGGGCGCTGGAGCGCGAAACCGGCATCCACAAGATGGTCGAGAATGCCTACAAGGTCACGCTGGTGCTGGCCTTCGTGCCGCTTGTGGCCGGCCTGTACTGGAGGCGGGCAACCACCCGCGGCGCCCATTGGGCCATCGCGCTCGGCCTGGCGACATGGATTCCGCTGGAAATCTGGCTACCCGACGGCGACGGATTCATGCCGCCGCAGTTCGCCGGCTTCCTGATGGCGATCCTGGGCATGCTGGCCGGTTCGCTGACCTCGCGGCCGGGGCACCACGCACAGCACGCAGCCAGCCGCCCGCAAGGCTGAGGCTCGCGTCATGCTGGGTGCGCTGACCCTCCTGCTGCTGTTCCAGCTCGCCGGAGAAGTGATCGTCCAGTTCTTCGCGCTGCCCGTGCCCGGCCCGGTGATCGGCATGGCGCTGTTGTTCGCCGCGCTGGTGGCACGCGACGGCGTGCCGGACAATCTGCGCAGCACTGCCAACAACCTCTTGCAACACCTGTCGCTGCTGTTCGTGCCGGCCGGCGTCGGCGTCATGGTTCACCTCGCGCGGCTGGGCGACGAGTGGCCGGCGATCGTTGGTGCCCTGGTCGCCAGCACCTTCGTCACCCTCGGCGTGACCGGGCTGGTGCTGTGCGCCTTCCTCAAGCGCGGGAAAAGTCAGCCTTGAACACGATGGCACCACGCCTCACCGAGATATGGGTCTATCTCGCCGCCTCGCCGCTCCTGGGCCTGACGCTGACCCTGCTCTCCTACCAGGGCGCCTACTGGCTCTACCAACGCTCCGGCATGAACCCCACCGCCAATCCGGTCGCCATCGCCGTCGCCATCATCGTTGCGCTGCTGACCCTGACCGGTACGTCCTACGCTACATACTTCGACGGCGCGCAGTTCGTGCATTTCCTGCTCGGCCCGGCCACGGTTGCGCTGGCCGTGCCGCTCTACGCCCAGTTGCCGCGCCTCAGGCGCATGTTCGGGCCGGCGCTGCTGGCGCTGGCCATCGGTTCGCTTACCGCGATCGTCTCCGCCATCGCGGTGGGCTGGGCACTTGGCGCCAGTCAACCGACACTGATGTCGCTGGCGCCGAAGTCGGTGACCACGCCGATTGCCATGGGCATCGCCGAAAAGATCGGCGGCCTGCCCTCGCTGACGGCAGTGCTCGTCGTCACCACCGGCATCCTCGGCGCCATCGGTGCCCAGTGGCTGTTCCGCCTGCTGCGCGTCAAGGACGAGGCCGTGCAGGGCTTTGCCATCGGCGTCGCCGCCCACGGCATCGGCACCGCCCGCGCCTTCCAGATCTCCGAAACCATGGGCGCCTTCGCGGCGCTGGCCATGGGCCTCAACGGCCTCGCAACCGCGCTGCTGCTGCCCATCCTCGTTACGGCCTGGGGCGGACCGTAACGAGGCGTGTCGCCATGGCTGACTCTTCGCCGCGAGGCAATCAGCGGCGTCGGCCGATGTCCTCGATGGCATCGATGACCATGGCGGTACCGGTCGCGATCAGCAGAATGTCGGAGGCAACGCGCACATACTCGTGGTGAAGCGGCGGTGGCGGCAACTGGATGACAAGGTCGCGGGGCAGGGGCGCATAGACCACGTCGCGCGGCAGCGGCCGGCCGCGCTCCCACCGGCGCGCGTGGCCGGGCGGCACGCACCCGTGGCCCTTCTTGCGCATGCCCGGCGGGCAGTGGCCGCGGCGGAATTGGCTGTCGTAGTAGACGTCGACGCGAACACGCATGTCGTCGTGGAAGCGAGGTCCGCGCGAAGCCCAGTATTCATCGCGGCGGCGATCGTCCCAACGCCGGTCGTCGCGATAGCGGCTCTCGTGGCGCCGATCATCGCGCCGATCATCGCGCCGGTCGTAGCGGTCCTCGCCGCGAGCTTCGTGCCGGCCGCCGCGGTCGGCCAGCACGGAACCGCTGCCCAGGGCAGCGAGCAGGGCGAGCATGGTCAGACGCACGCCAATTCCTGAAAATTTCATCCTGACTCTCCTGTGGGGTCTTGTTGCGACACACAAGATAGCCTAATCCCGGCTTTGACTTGCATCAAGCTGTCGTCAACCGCCGCTGCGTATAGTTCCGATCCATTTTTCCGGAGTCGCCATGAACGCGCCCACCCCCATCGAGCTGGTCTGCCCGGCCGGCGGCCTGCCGGCTCTCAAGGCTGCCGTCGACAACGGCGCCAACTGCGTCTACGCGGGCTTCAAGGACGACACCAACGCGCGCAACTTCACCGGCCTCAACTTCGACGAGAACAGCCTGAAGGAAGGCATACGCTACGCGCACGATCGCGGCGTGAAAGTGCTGATCGCGCTCAACACCTATCCGCAGACCGAGAACTGGCCGCGCTGGACCGCTGCGGTCGACCGCGCCGCCGACTATGGCGTCGATGCGATCATCCTTGCCGACCCCGGCCTGATGGCCTACGCGCAGCGCGCCCATCCGAACCTGCGCCTGCATCTGTCGGTGCAGGGCTCGGCAACGAACTACGAAGCGATCAACTTTTACCATGAGCGCTTCGGCATCCAGCGCGCCGTGCTGCCGCGCGTGCTGTCGCTGGCCCAGGTCGAACAGGTGATCGCCAACACGCCTGTCGAGATCGAAGTGTTCGGCTTCGGCGGACTGTGCGTGATGGTCGAGGGCCGCTGCGCGCTGTCCGCCTATGCCACCGGCACCTCGCCGAACTGCAACGGCGCCTGCTCGCCGGGCAAGGCCGTGCGCTGGGAACAGACACCGCAGGGCCTGGAGACGCGACTGAACGGCATCCTCATCGATCGCTACGCCGAGGGCGAGCGCACCGGCTATCCGACCATCTGCAAGGGGCGCTTCGAGGTCGATGAGGAAACCTACTACGCGATCGAGGAGCCGGCCAGCCTGAACACCCTGGAGTTCCTTCCGGAACTGGTACGCATGGGCATCCGCGCCATCAAGATCGAAGGTCGCCAGCGCAGCCCCGCCTACGTCGCCCAGGTGACGAAGATCTGGCGCGAGGCCATCGACAACTGCTTGCGCGACCCGGGCCAATTCGCGCCCAAGGCGTCGTGGATGGCAGAACTGAACAAGGTCTCCGAGGGGCAGAGTTACACGCTCGGCGCCTACAACCGCCCCTGGAAATAGCAGCGATGAAGCTCGCCCTCGGTCCGCTCCAGTACTACTGGCCGCGCCAGCAGACTCTCGACTTCTACGAGTCGGTCGCCGCCATGCCGGTCGACATCGTCTATCTCGGCGAGACGGTCTGCTCGCGCCGGCACGAATTGCGCCTGGACGATTACCTCGACATCGCGGCACGGCTCGCGGATGCCGGCAAGGAGGCGGTGCTGTCGACCCTGACGCTGATCGAATCCGAATCCGACCTCAAGGCGTTGCGACGCGCCGTCGACAACCAGCGCTTCATGGTCGAAGCCAACGAGATGGGGGCGGTGCGCCTGTTGGCGAAGCAGGGGATTCCCTTTGTCGCCGGACCGACGCTCAACATTTTCAATGCCGAAACCCTTGGCCTGCTTGCCAAACTCGGCGCCGCGCGCTGGGTCATGCCGCCGGAAGCCGGCCGCGAGTTGCTGGCCGGCATGCGTCCGGCGTTGCCTGTCGGCATCGAGACGGAGGTGTTCGCCTACGGCCGCGTGCCGCTCGCCTATTCGGCCCGCTGCTTCACCGCGCGGCGCTTCAACCTCCAGAAGGACAACTGCGAGTTCAAGTGCATCGATTTCCCGGACGGCATGATGATCAAGACGCGGGAGGGCCAGGAGTTCCTCTCCGTGAACGGCATCCAGACCCAATCGGCGAAGATATACAATCTGCTGGCCGACCTGCCCGAGCTCGCCGCCGCCGGAGTCGACATCCTGCGCATCAGCCCGCAGGAGGCCGGAACGGCGGCAGTGCTGGCCGCGTTCCGGGCCAAGCTCGACGGCAGGGACACGCCGCTGGCCGGCGACTTCTGCAACGGCTTCTGGCATGGCCGGCCGGGACTCGAATTGATAGGGAAAGCCGCATGACCAAACCATTCAAGCTGCCCGACTTCACATTGCCCGCACCGCTCACCCGGCTCGGCGAACGCCTGCCGCAATTGCCGCCCACGCTGGCGCTGGTGACCGGCCTCAACCTGGCGCTCGGCCGCATGATCCCGCGCGAACCGCTGGAGCCGCTGATCGGCAAACGCTTCGCCATCCGCGTCCTCGATGCCGGCCTGACCCTGCGCTTTGCCTACGGCAGTCGCGGCTTCCGCCCGATCTTCGATGCCGCGCCGCCGGACCTGACCATCTCGGCGCGAAGCCGCGATTTCATCGCGCTCATGGCACGCGAAGAAGATCCCGACACGCTGTTCTTCAGCCGCCGCCTGCTGACGGAAGGCGACACCGACCTCGGACTGCTGGTCAAGAACACGCTGGACGGCATCGAGTTGCCACGCTTCGACGCAACACGGCTGACGCCCGCGGAAGCCCTCCGTCGCCTGCGCGAACGGCTGGCAACACCCCGCGCCATCTAGGCGGACCGGAAGCGGTGGCGAAGGCCTCTTCGGCGCTTTCGCTCTACCTGGCCGGCGCCTATACGCTGCTGGCGATCTACGGCAGCCTTTATCCCTTCACCGACTGGCACGATTCAGGCGTCTCGCTCACCGCGTTTCTCACCGCGGATTGGCCGCGCTATACGACTGCTTTCGACATCGCCAGCAACGTCGGCGCCTACCTGCCGCTCGGTTTTCTGTGGGTAACGGCGCTACGGCAGCGCATCGCCGCCGCGCCGGCCGTAGTCGTCGCCGTGGTCATCGGCACCATGCTCAGCCTCGGCATGGAGGTCATGCAGCATTTCCTGCCCAGTCGCGTGCCGTCGAATCTCGATCTGGCCTGCAATGTCGCCGGGACGCTGATCGGCGCGCTGGCTGGCGGCTACTGGGGCCGCACCATGCTCGACGGCGGGCGCCTCGACAGCCTGCGGCACCGCCTGTTCGTCTCCGGCACCATGCACGACGCCGGTTTGCTGCTGATCTGGATGTGGCTGCTCACGCAGTTCAACCCGGACACCCTGCTGTTCGGCAATGGCGGCCTGCGCGAGCTGCTCGCCGTTCCCCGGCCGCTCGACTACACGGCCGGTGGCTTCGTCCGCATCGAGGCCGCCATCGTCGGTACGCATACGCTGGCCATCGCGCTCATCGTCACGCTGCTGGCCCGCCCCTGGCTGCCGGGCCTGGTGCTTGCCGTCATCGCCGCCGGCCTGGCGGCGAAGAGCCTCGCCTTCCTGGTGATGCTGCACGGCAGCGCCGGTTTCGCCTGGGCAACGCCCGGCAGCCTGAGCGGGCTCGCCGGCGGACTGCTGCTCTGGTTTCTGGCCACACCCTTGCAGTCGCGTTGGCAGCGGGCGCTGGCGGCCCTGTCGTTGCTGGTCGCAACCACGCTGGTCAATATCGCGCCCGAGAATCCGTACCTGGCCAACACTTACCAGGTCTGGAACCCCGGGCACTTCCTCAACTTCCACGGCCTCACCCGGCTGGCCTCGAACCTCTGGCCCTTCCTGGCGTTGCCCTGGCTGATGCTCATGAAGACCGACCGTGAACGCTGACATCCGTGACCTTGCCAGCCTGCGCGACGCGCTGCGCGACTTCGCCGCCGCCCGCGACTGGCGGCAGTTCCACACGCCGAAGAACCTCGCGATGGCGATGATCGTCGAGGCGGCCGAGCTGGTGGAGCACTTCCAGTGGCTGACGCCCGAGCAGAGCCTGGCGCTGGCGCCCGAGAAACTCGCCGAGGTGCGCGACGAAGTCGCCGATACCCTCATCTACCTCGTGGAATTGGCAGACGCGCTGGGCATCGACCCCATCGCGGCGGCACGCGATAAGATTGCGAAAAACGCAGTCAAATATCCGGCCCCCGAGAGAACCCCATGAGCCACTACAAGTACCACGTGTTCTTCTGCACCAACCAGCGCGAAGCCGGCGAGGCATGCTGCAACAACCACGGCGCCGCGGAGATGCGCGATTACTGCAAGCAGCGCGTCAAGTCCCTCGGGGACAGGATTCCCGGCAAGGTTCGCATCAACAACGCCGGCTGCCTCGACCGCTGCGACGCGGGACCCGTGCTGGTCATCTACCCCGAGGCCGTCTGGTACACCTACGTGGACCGCGAAGACATCGACGAGATCATCGATTCGCACCTCGCCCAGGGCAAGGTGGTCGCGCGTCTGCTGATCGACAAGTCGTGAGCCGTCACGAGCGCCTCCTGCTCGACGGCCCTGCGGGCAAGATCGAAGTGTTCGTCGAGCCGCACCCGGCGGCGACGGGCATTGCCATCATCGCCCACCCGCACCCGCTGTTCGGCGGCACCGCCGACAACAAGGTGGTGACGACGCTGGCCAAGGCCTTCCGCGAACTCGGCTGCACGACGTTGCGGCCCAGTTTCCGCGGTGTCGGCGGCAGCGAAGGCACCCACGACCGCGGCATCGCCGAAACCGATGATCTGCGCGTCGTGCATGACTATGCACGTGGCCGCTTCGGCGATTTGCCCCTGTATCTCGCCGGCTTCTCTTTCGGCGCCTACGTCGTCACCCGGCTGGCAAAGTCAGTCGTGGCGACACGCCTCGTATTGGTCGGCACCGCCGCCGGCTTCATCGAGGGCGACCGGCAGTACGAAACCGGCGCCGTCGCGCCGGACACCATCGTCATCCACGGCTCGGCGGATGAAACCGTGCCGCTCGCCAACGTTCTCAAGTGGGCCGAGCCTCTCGAACTGCCGGTGACCGTGATCCCGGGCGCCGACCACTTCTTCCACCGCCGGCTGCACCTCATCCGCAAGATCATTCACGACGCATGGCGCCCCTAGAAGTCATCGACCTCCATAAGCGCTACGGCGATCGCGAAGTCGTGGCCGGCATCTCCTTCGCGCTGACCAAGGGTGAGTGCTTCGGCCTGCTCGGACCCAACGGCGCGGGCAAGACCACCACGCTCCGCTGCTGCCTGGGGCTCACCGCGCCCGACGGTGGCAGCATCACGCTGGTCGGCGAGCCGGTACCCGCGCGAGCGCGCGAGGCCCGCCAGCGCATCGGCGTGGTGCCGCAGTTCGACAACCTCGACCCCGATTTCTCCGCCTCAGAAAACCTGCTGGTGTTCGGGCGCTACTTCGGCATCGACGATGCAACGATCCGCGAGCGCATTCCGCGCCTGCTCGAATTCGCGGGTCTGGCGAACAAGGCCGACGCGGCCATCCGCACGCTATCGGGCGGCATGAAGCGGCGCCTGACGCTGGCGCGCGCCCTCATCAACGACCCGGACGTGCTGCTGCTCGACGAACCCACCACGGGCCTCGACCCGCAGGCGCGGCACCTGATCTGGGAGCGGCTGCAAGGCCTGCTCACGCAGGGCAAGACCATCCTGCTCACCACGCACTTCATGGAAGAAGCCGAGCGCCTGTGCGCACGCCTCGCCATCATGGACCACGGGCGTTTTATCACCGAAGGCAGTCCCCGCGAGCTGATCGCGCGCCACATCGAGCCGCACGTCGTCGAGGTTTTCGGCGACGAGGCCGGCACCTGGGCACGCTCACGGAGCACGCTCGGCGAACGCCTCGAAATCGCCGGCGAAACCGCCTTCTATTACTGCCACGACACCGCGCCGCTACTCACCGCCCTCGCCGACGAACCCGCCCTGCGCTACCTG
>JAEHDA010000032.1 GCA_016880655.1 Rhodocyclaceae bacterium | reverse complement strand
GCGCGACGCGTCGATCCGCATCATGCAGGAAATCGGCGTCGAAACCGGCGGTTCGAATGTTCAGTTCGCGATCCAACCCGACTCAGGCCGCATGACTGTCATCGAGATGAATCCGCGCGTGTCGCGTTCTTCGGCGCTGGCCTCGAAGGCGACCGGCTTCCCGATCGCCAAGATCGCTGCCAAACTCGCTGTCGGCTTCACGCTCGACGAACTGAAGAACGACATCACCGGCGGTGCCACGCCGGCCTCTTTCGAGCCGTCGATCGACTATGTGGTCACGAAGGTGCCGCGCTTCGCCTTCGAGAAATTCCCGGCTGCCAACGACCGCCTGACCACCCAGATGAAGTCGGTCGGCGAAGTCATGGCCATGGGCCGCACGTTCCAGGAGTCGCTGCAAAAGGCGCTGCGCGGCCTGGAAGTCAGCGTCTACGGACTCGACGAGATCGACGCGAAGCGCGAGGAAATCGCCCACGAATTGTCCAGCCCCGGCGCGCAACGCATCTGGTATCTGGGCCAGGCCTTCCGCACCGGCTTCAGCTTCGACGAAATCTTCCAGCTGACCAAAATCGACCCCTGGTTCCTGGTGCAGGTCGAGGAGCTGGTCAGGATCGAGGGCGAGATCGCTGGCCGTCCGCTGGAGAGCTTTGCTGCCGACGAACTGCGCGCGCTGAAGCGCAAGGGTTTTTCGGATCGCCGCATCGGCAATCTGCTGGGCGTCGCAGAGTCGGCCGTGCGCGAGCGCCGCCAGTCGCTAGGCGTGCGCCCGGTGTTCAAGCGCGTCGATACCTGCGCCGCCGAGTTCGCCACTTCCACTGCGTACATGTACTCGACCTACGAGGAGGAGTGCGAGGCGCGGCCGACCGACAAGAAGAAAATCATGGTGCTCGGTGGCGGACCGAACCGCATCGGCCAGGGCATCGAGTTCGACTATTGCTGCGTGCATGCGGCGCTGGCAATGCGCGAGGATGGCTACGAGACCATCATGGTCAACTGCAATCCGGAGACCGTTTCGACCGACTACGACACTTCGGATCGCCTTTATTTCGAACCGCTGACGCTGGAAGACATCCTCGAAATCGTCCATGTCGAGAAGCCTGTCGGCGTGATCGTTCAGTTCGGCGGCCAGACGCCGCTGAAGCGCGCGCGCGACCTCGAAGCCAATGGCGTGCCCATCATCGGTACCACGCCGGACATGATCGACGCCGCCGAGGACCGCGAACGCTTCCAGAAATTGTTGCAGGAGCTCGGCCTCAAGCAGCCGCCCAACCGCACGGCGCGCACCGAGGCGGATGCGATCCGCCTCGCCGCCGAGATCGGCTACCCGCTCGTGGTGCGCCCGTCCTACGTGCTGGGCGGCCGGGCAATGGAAATCGTCCACGAAGAGAAGGACCTCGAGCGCTACATGCGCGAGGCGGTGAAGGTTTCCAACGACTCGCCAGTGCTGCTCGACCGCTTCCTCAACGACGCCACCGAAGTCGACGTCGATGCGCTGTCCGACGGCAAGCAGGTGATCATCGGCGGCATCATGGAGCACATCGAACAGGCCGGCGTGCATTCGGGCGATTCGGCCTGCTCGCTGCCGCCCTACACGCTGTCGCAGTCCATACAGGACGAGCTGCGCCGCCAGACCGAGATGATGGCCAAGGGCCTGAACGTTTGCGGCCTGATGAACGTGCAGTTCGCCATCCAGGGGCAGGGCAAAGACGCCGTGGTCTATGTGCTGGAAGTCAATCCGCGCGCTTCGCGTACCGTGCCCTTCGTCTCCAAGGCCACCAGCCTGCCGCTGGCGAAGATCGCCGCGCGCTGCATGGCCGGCCGCAGCCTGGCCGACCAAGGGGTGACGCGCGAAGTGATTCCGCCCTACTATTCGGTGAAGGAGGCGGTGTTCCCCTTCATCAAGTTTCCGGGCATCGATACCATCCTCGGTCCGGAAATGAAGTCGACCGGTGAAGTGATGGGCGTCGGCCGTACCTTCGGCGAGGCCTTCGTCAAGTCGCAGATCGCCTCCGGCACCAGGCTGCCGAAGTCGGGCAAGGCCTTCATCAGCGTCAAGCCGGCCGACCGGCCAAAGTCAGTCGTGGTGGCACGCCAACTGCACGAACTGGGCTTCACGCTGCTGGCGACGCGCGGCACGTCGATCGGCATTGCCGAAGCCGGAATCCCGGTAACAGTCGTCAACAAGGTCAATGAAGGTCGGCCGCACGTCGTCGACATGATCAAGAACAACGAGATCGCCTTCATCGTCAATACGGTCGAGGAAAAGCGCTCGGCCATCGTCGATTCGCGCTCGATCCGCACCTCGGCGCTGGCGCAGAGGGTGACGCTGTTTACGACCGTCGAAGGCGGCATGGCGGCTTGCCAGGGCATGCGCCATGCCGGCCTCGAGACCTACGCGCTGCAAGCGCTGCATACCGAACTGCAATGAGCAAGTTTCCGATCACCCTGCGCGGCGCCGAGCTGCTGCGCGAAGAGCTGAAGCGTCTGAAGACCGTCGAGCGTCCCGCGGTGGTGGCGGCGATCGCCGAGGCGCGTTCGCATGGCGACCTGTCCGAGAACGCCGAGTACGACGCGGCGAAGGAGCGCCAGGGCTTCATCGAAGGCCGCATTGCCGAAGTCGAGGGCAAGTTGGGCAATGCCCAGATCATCGATCCGGCGGCGCTGGACGCCGATGGCCGGGTGGTATTCGGTGCCACCGTGGACCTCGAGGACATGGATGGCGGCCAGCAGGTCAGCTATCAGATCGTCGGTGACGACGAGGCCGACCTCAAGCAGAGCAAGATTTCCTTCAACTCGCCGGTGGCGCGTTCCCTGATCGGCAAGTTCGCCGGGGATGTCGTGGAAGTGCAGACGCCCGGCGGCCGCCGCGAGTACGAAATCCTGGACGTCAGGTACGCTTAGGACGGGCAGTTGCGCGGCGCGGCTTGTCCTGAGCGGCTGCGGCCTGCTTCTTGGTCATCGGCTTGCCGCGGCGTGTTGCCGCGGCTGACTTCGCGGCGTCGGCCGGGTTTTCCCGCCACAGCACGAGGATGCTGCCGATATGCTGCACCGGGGCGCAGTCGAGTTGCTCGCAGATTTCCGTCAGCAGCGCATCCCGGTCGTCGCGCTCCATTCCCTGGAGTTTGACCTTGATGAGTTCATGGGCACGCAGCGAGCGGTCGATTTCCTTCAACACCGCTTCGGAGAGGCCGTTGCCGGCGACGGTGACGACAGGATGAAGAGGATGGGCGGCGGCGCGCAGGGCGCGGCGTTGTTCAGGAGTCAGTTCGATCATGTTGTTATTCTAGCGCGATGACCCAGAAAACCCGGCGGCAGAAGAAGAGCAACGCGTGGATGAACGATCACGTCAACGATCCTTACGTCCAGCGGGCGCAGAAGGAGGGCTGGCGTTCGCGCGCCGTATTCAAGCTGATGGAGATCGACGAGAAGGATCACTTGCTGAAGCCGGGCATGACCGTGGTCGACCTCGGCGCCACGCCGGGCAGCTGGTGCCAGTACGTGGCCCGCCGCATCCAGCCCGGCGGCAAACTGATCGCGCTGGACCTGCTCGAAATGACGCCGATGGCCGGTGTCGAGTTCATTCAGGGCGATTTTCGCGAGGACGAAACGCTCGAGCGCCTGAAGTCAGCCCTGGCGGGACGCCTCGTGGACCTTGTTTTGTCGGACATGGCCCCCAATATGTCCGGCATAGCCGTGTCGGACGACGCCCGGGTGATGTACTTGGCGGAGTTGACGCTGGATTTCGCCAGGCAGCAATTGAAACCCGGTGGCGACATGCTGGTCAAAGTTTTTCAGGGCGCGGGGTTCATGGAGTTGCGCAAGGAAATAACCGATGCATTCGAGAGTCTCCAGGCGCGCAAGCCGGCCGCATCGAGGGACCGTAGCGCGGAAATCTATTTGCTGGCGCGGCGCAGGCGTGGCTGAGCCCGTTTGCAGGCATCGGGAATCGGCTCTACAATGATTCAACCCACAGCAGAGCAAGAGAGTGAGACAAGGCCTTGAATAATCTATTCAAAAACCTCGCAATCTGGATGGTGATCGGCGTTGTGCTGATGACCATATTCAACCAGTTCAATTCGCGGCAGGCAGCACAGTCCACGATGGAATATTCGCAGTTCCTCGAGGAAGTGAAGCAGGGCCATATCTCGAAAGTCGTCATCCAGGGCCGCACGCTGGAGGCGACCACGGCCGATGGCCGCAAGATCACGTCCTACGCGCCGCCCGACCTGTGGATGGTCAGCGACCTGCTGAAGAACAACGTCAAGGTCGTCGCCAAGCCCGAGGAAGAGCAGTCCTTCCTCATGAGCATCTTCGTCTCCTGGTTCCCGATGCTGCTGCTGATCGGCGTCTGGATCTTCTTCATGCGCCAGATGCAGGGCGGTGGCCGCGGTGGCGCCTTCTCGTTCGGCAAGAGCAAGGCGCGCATGCTCGACGAGAACAGCAACACGGTGACCTTCGCCGATGTCGCCGGCTGCGAGGAAGCCAAGGAAGAAGTGTCCGAATTGGTCGACTTCCTGCGCGATCCGTCCAAGTTCCAGAAGCTCGGTGGCCGCATTCCGCGCGGCGTCCTGATGGTCG
>JAEHDA010000222.1 GCA_016880655.1 Rhodocyclaceae bacterium | reverse complement strand
TGAGATGAAGATCGCACTGGCCTCGTCGCCTCGCAGTGAGATTGATACCTCGATTCGGCCGAGCTGCGGCGGAGTCAGGACGAGTTCGGCGCGGCTCACCTGGTTGCCGGTCATGACGACCAGGCTATTGCCGACCGCACTTTCCCATTGCCGGCTACCGACGGGGCTGACAATCTGATGCTCCCGGCCGTAACCTGTCTGCGAGCTTGTCTGGACCAGCATTGCCGCCGATCCCGGGACCACCCCCTCGGCGCCGAATTCATTTTGTGGAATTGGCGAATTCCCCACGCTCCGTATTGCGCGAAATTCGGCTTGCTGGGCAAGCTCTTCCGGAGATGCGGCAAGTTTTGCCGGCGAAAGGTTCGTGTCTGGTGGCGACGATATCCCACTGGCTGTGTTTCGGGATAGCGCCAGCCGAATGTCGGAAACTGATTGCGCCAATGAATCATCACCAGCACCGGCTTCCTCGTTCACAGGCGTTTGGGTGGATGAAGATGCTGCCGACAGGATAGCCAACGTGCTTGAGTCGCCGGCGTCAGACGCGCGGTCGAACTGATTCGCCGCGGCAACTCCAGTACCGTTGGGAATCAGAAGCGCTTGGGCTGCTTCGGAGGCCAGCAACTGCGCTTCGATCAGTCCCGCCTGCTGCGCTTGGTCGCCGGCTTCGGCGAGGCTGGCGTCGGCAGGCAACGGCCCGGGAAACGGAGTGCCGGTGACGATGACGGGCGACGTGGACCCGCCCTCGGCGGTTTGGTCCTCGACATTCGCCTTTTCAGTGGCAGCGGAGCCGTGTCCTTTGTCGGCCGATTTCGGTTGGTCGGAGTTCTGCCTGGCAAGCACTGTGGCGAACGAACGATCCGCAGTTTCGGGTCTGGCGGCGGCACCGCCGTTACCAGCCGACGCTGGCGGGCTGATTGCCGTTACCGGGTTGGCGGCAGCACTGATTGCGGGCATTTGATCGTCCTCGAAGCGTTTCTTTCAGACCAGATGCAAGTGGCGTGCCAAATCTGTGCCAACAATCATTTTTCTATTGATCATCCCCGCGGTTTGCCACATGTGTTCGACTGGCGTGTTCGTCCATGTCTTTCTGCTCCTGCCGCGATTCCGCGTAAGTCATACGGGCCTGATGGCGGTGGGCCAGGGTATCGAAGGCCTTGACGCGCCCCTGCTTCTCGATCCATTCCTGTTGCCCGGCAGATGTCAGTTGATGCGATTGCGCCACGATTTCCCGCGCCTGGCCGATAGCCGTGTCCAAGCGGTCAAGAAACGACTGATAGTTGCGCCACTGGTCGCGGGTCAGTCCGTCGCGGGCTGCGGCGAGGAAGCGGGCGTGATACTCGTCGCGGTACTGAGCAAGCAACTCCAGGCGCTGGGCAGCTTGCTGCTCGCCGGAAATAAGTTCTCCCAGCCGTCGGGTGGCCTCCTCCAGCTTCATCTGGGAAAGGTCGAGGATCGATTGCAGCGGAAAGGCTTTTGTCACGGGAACTCTCAACTTGTAGGATTGTGGCGCGGTGCATGTCACCATTCAATCTTAGCCTCAGGTGAACAGGGAGACCAGCGCATCCACGCTGCCTTCGCTGTTGGCGCGCTCGGCGATATCCTGCTGCAGGAACCGCTCCATGCGCGGATGCAGCGCAATGGCCTGATCGAGCAGCGGGTCAGAGCCTGGCGCATAGGCGCCGACGGCAAGCAGGTCACGGGCACGCTGGTGCCGTGAGTAGAGTTGCTTGAAGCGGCGGACCAGGTCGGCCTGTCCGGGATCGATCAAGCTGATCATGACACGCGAAATTGACTGTTCGATATCCACGGCGGGGTAGTGGCCCGCGTCGGCCAACTGGCGCGACAGGACGATGTGTCCGTCGAGGATGGCCCTGGCAGCGTCGGCAATCGGATCCTGCTGATCGTCGCCCTCTGTCAAGACGGTATAAAACGCGGTGATTGAACCGCCGCCTTCCAGTCCGTTCCCGGCGCGCTCAACCAATTGCGGCAGGCGGGCAAATACCGACGGCGGATAGCCGCGGGTGACCGGTGGTTCGCCCACGGCGAGCGCAATCTCGCGCTGTGCCATTGCGAAGCGGGTCAGCGAATCCATGATCAGCAGCACATGGCGCCCCTGATCCCGGAAATGCTCGGCGATCGCGGTTGCGTAAGACGCCCCCTGAAGACGCATCAGCGGACTGACGTCCGCCGGGCATGCCACAACCACCGAGCGGCGCAGTCCCTCATTGCCGAGATTGAGCTCGATGAATTCCTTTACTTCGCGACCTCGTTCGCCGATCAGGCCGACCACGATGATCTCGGCAGCCGTGTAGCGCGCCATCATGCCGAGCAGCACGCTCTTGCCGACACCGGAGCCGGCAAACAGACCTAGCCGCTGCCCGCGACCGACGGTCAGCAGGGCATTGATGGCGCGAATGCCGACGTCCAGACTCTGTCTGATCGGTGCTCGATGCAGCGGGTTGAACGGACGGCTGATCAGGGATCTTGCCGGCTTTGCGTCAAGCGAGCCCAACTTGTCGAGAGGACGGCCGTTTCCATCCACTACCCGGCCGAGCAGTTGGTCGCCGACCGGCAAGTGTTTGGCACGGTCGAACGCGCGTCGAAATGGCTGCGAAGACAGGCCGATTCTCGGTGGTGGCGGCGGAATTTCCAGCGGAATTACGTTCGAGCCCGGCGCGAGCCCGTAGACGTCCTCCGTAGGCATCATGTAGAGCCGCTCGCCGGCGAACCCGACTACCTCGGCCTCGACCGTCCCGTCGCCC
The DNA here is from genome assembly GCA_016880655.1 of Rhodocyclaceae bacterium. Classification (GTDB taxonomy): domain Bacteria; phylum Pseudomonadota; class Gammaproteobacteria; order Burkholderiales; family Rhodocyclaceae; genus Fen-999. The sequence continues at coordinate 7,169 of JAEHDA010000222.1, read as the reverse complement.
GGAATTTGTATCCGGCAACTGGAGCCAAGTGCCAGTTTGAGCCCCGACGCTTCCATCACGAGGCCGCTGATTCGAGTCAGTCGGCCACTGGATTGGAAGGGGGTGACTTCGGATAGCTGTTCCCGGCAATCGACCAGGAAGTTACGCCAGCTCTGGCAATGGGGATTCACTGCTCGTCCCTGTCGTGCCAGGCACTAGCCAGGCCCAAGGTCTCGATGACCCGACGCCAGCGGGTCGCCAATGTTGCATCCGACTGGCTGCTGCCCGACTCGAGTATGCAGTCACCGGGATTGAGGCGGGAATCCTCAAGTAGCCGATGCCCGGCGTGAGACAGTGCGTCGCCGATATAGGAGCGTACCAGCGAGGCGTCGTCCGGATGCAGGAAGATCGTCGCGTGTTGGTGAGGCAACTGGGCAAGAGCCTCCTGGACCACTTTCACGATGATGTCGGGGCGAGCGGTAATTTCCTCGCGTATCACCTGCCGAGCGATCTCGGTCGCCAGCGCAATCAGTTCGTCGGCCACCTGTTGGTCGAATTCGGCAAGCGCCTGATCCAGACTCGTCGCAGCGGCGGCCAGTCGGTCGGCTTCCGCTTGCACCGCAGACTTGCCTGCGGCATAACCTGCGTCATAGCCATCTCGGCGCGCTTCATTACAGATGCGCTCGATCTCGCTCCGCTCGACGGCTGCGGACACAGTGCCCACTTCCTCGCCATTGGCGGCCGACGCAGCTTCGGCGTCGAGGTCCGCGAGTTCCCAGCGCTCCCAGGCAGTAAGTCCGTTCATACCATCTGATCCTCGCCGCCCTTCCCGCCGAGCACGATCTGTCCTTCATCCGCGAGCCGGCGGGCGACCTTGAGAATCTCCTTCTGTTCCCCTTCGACTTCCGAGAGTCGTACCGGACCTTTTGCTTCAAGATCCTCTTTGAGCATCTCGGCCGCTCGCTGCGACATGTTCTTGAATATCTTTTCGCGCAACTCGGGCGACGCGCCCTTGAGGGCAAGGATCAGCGAGTCGGACTGGATTTCGCGCAAGAGGAGCTGGATGCCGCGATCATCAACATCGAGCAGATTCTCGAACACGAACATTTCGTCGAGGATTTTCTGCGCCAGATCCGGGTCGTATTCCCGAACATTGTCGATGATCGCGGTCTCGGCAGCCTGCCCGACGAAATTGAGAATCTCTGCGGCGTGGCGGATTCCGCCCATTGCGGCCTTCTTGACGTTGCTCGATGCGCCGGCCAGCAGCCGCTTGAGTGTGTCGTTGAGCTCGAAAAGGGCAACTGGCTGGACGCCATCGAGTGTCGCGATGCGCAGCAGAACGTCGTTGCGCAGGCGTTCGGTGAACTGCTTGAGGATCTCGCCCGCGTGGTCGAATTCCAGATGCACCAGGATGGTCGCGATGATTTGCGGATGTTCATTCTTGATCAGGTCTGCGACAGTCGCAGAATCCATCCACTTCAGGCCTTCTATGCCTGCCGTGTCGCCCCCCTGGAGGATACGCGAAATGAGGTTTGCTGCCTTGTCGTCACCAAGCGCCTTGGTAAGCATGGCCTTGATCTTGGCTTCATCCACGTCAAGGGGCGTGCCCTTCGAGGAGTGTTGCTCCAGCTCGTCGAGTACCTCTTCGACCTTCTCGCGCGGCACGGCCTTCAACTGGGCCATCGCGTGACCGAGCTTCTGGACTTCCTTCGGCCCCAGATGTTTCAGAACCTCTGCGGCTTCATCCTCGCCCAGGGAAAGCAGGAGCATCGCACCTTTTTCCAGCCCCTCATCGGGATTCGCCACCGACCCACTCCTTGATTACCCCGGCGACCAGTTTGGGGTCCTGCTTTGCCAAGTCACGCGCCTGCGTCAGCTTGGTGTCGTAACTTCTGCCAAAGCCTGCATGGCGGACATCTGCGCCGCCGCCGACCGCTGCCGCTTCGGCTGCTGCGGCTTGCTCAACCTCGACGCGATGTGCAGCCGCCGCAAACATCTCGAACAGAGGCCTGAACGCGCGAGTCCAGAGCAGCCAGGCGATCAGCGCAAACAACAGCCAGCGTCCGATTTCCTTGGCCGTGGTGATCAACCACGGATCCTTCCAGACCGGGAAATCGGCGACCGCTTCCTGTTCCAGGCGGGCGAACGATACATTGGCGACATTGACTGTGTCGCCGCGTTCCTTGCTGAATCCGACTGCTTCCTGAGCCAATGCGGTTGCCTGCTTCAGCTCTGCGTCGGTTAGTGGCGAGGACTTGTTCTTGGCGGCGTCATGCTTGTGGTTGATGACCACAGCGACAGCGAGGCGACGAACTGCACCTGGGGCGGCCTTGGTGTGCCTGACGGTCTTGTCGACCTCATAGTTGATCGTCGCGTTCTTGCTGAAATTGTTGGGTGACTGGCCGCCGCCGGTACTGGCGCCGGTTACGGATGGATTGGTGATCGGCGCCGTGGCCGGAACCGGCGGCTGGTTGGTCAGCGCGCCCGGTACGCCAACAGCTCCAGCCCCCGCGTTGTTTCCGGTTTCGGCGGTTTGCTGGCTCCGGATTGCGGTCTGCGGATTCGGATTCGGCTTGTAGGTTTCGGCCACCTGCTCAGTCTGAGTGAAGTCCACGTCGGCGGTAACCTGCGCCCGGACGTTGTTTGCGCCGACCATTGGCGCCAGAATCGACTCGACCCGCCTGCGATATTCCTGCTCGATGTCGCGGACGTACTTGGTCTGGGAAGGATCGAGACCGGTCAGCTTGCCTGCGTCGCCGGAGTCGGAGACCAGATTCCCGTCCTGGTCGATCACGCGGACATTGGCGGGAGACAACTGCGGTACGCTGGATGAAACGAGATGTACGATACCGGCCACCTGGGCAGGATCAAGGCGACGTCCGGAATGCAGTGCGACCAGCACCGATGCTGTCGGCCGCTGCTCGTCGCGCAGGAAGGCAGTCTGTTTCGGAATCGCCAAGTGCACGCGAGCGCCCTTGACGGCGCCCAGTGACTGGATCGATCGCGCCAACTCTCCTTCAAGCGCCCGCTGGTAGTTGATCTGCTCTGCAAACTGGCTTACGCCAAGCTTCTGGGTATCCATGACCTCGAAGCCGACGAGACCGCCTTTGGGAAGGCCTTGGGATGCAAGTCGCAAACGGACATCATGGACCCGGTCCGCGGGCACCATGATTGCACTGCCCCCCCCGGAAATCCGGTATGGAACGTTCTGCTGTTCAAGTGCGGCGACGATCTGGCCGCCGTCCTTCTCCGACAGATTTGCGAATACGACGCCGTAGGGCGGTTCGGACGCCCAGAGCAAACCGCCAACAAGGAGAGCGATAGCCAAGGCAACGGCGACCAGCATACCCAGCTTCTGAGTTGTGCTCATTCGGCTGAATGCTGCTAGGTTCAGAGGTAGGCTCTGCTCCGCACTGGCCATCGGATATTCGTTCCTGCGTCAATCAGCCAATCTGGCTGCTGCCGGATTGTGGCTTCTACTAGCAAGCCGGGTTCCAGTAAGTAGCGGCAAATTTTGCCGGCATTTCGCAAGTTGTTGCGTCTTCCCGATTCTGCCATGATGGTCGGGTGATAGATACGGCAACAGTATCCGCGGCCGGAATTGATACCGCCAGCCTGGCCGAAGCCTTCCAGATATTCAATCAGGCTTCGGAAGAGCTCTCTTCGGCCTATTCCCGGCTGGAAGGCCAGGTCGCGGCATTGACCGAGCGCATGGCCTTGCTTCAGGAGGCGTTGCCGGCAGGTGTTGTGGTGCTTGACGCCGAAGGGGCGGCGGTCGAGGCCAACGCGGCTGCTGGCCGGCTGCTCGGGAGCAGCCCGGTGGGCGCTCAGTGGGCCGATTTCGAGCGCCAGCTGCTGGCCACCGAGACGCCAGGCGAACGCCAGCTGGACGAACGCCGGCTGGCCGTGACAGTGACACCACTGGACTCGGCTGGCGGACGGATCGTCTTGCTTCATGACGTAACGGAAACCCATCGGCTCCGTGCTCAGGCGGAGCGGCACGAGCGCCTGGCTGCCATGGGCGAGATGGCGGCACAACTGGCCCACCAGCTACGCACGCCCTTGGCCGCGGCGCTGCTTTACGCCGGGAATCTTGAAAACCCGGACCTTCCGGAATCCGGTCGTATTCCGATTGCCCAGAAGACGGTCGGTCGCCTCAAGCATCTTGAGCGGCTGATCCAGGATACGCTGCTGTTTGCCCGTGGCGAAGTGCTGGGTCGGGAGACCTTCCCGGTGACAGACCTCCTCACTGAAGTTGGCCATACGTTCGAGCCATTGGCGCGCAGCCGCAACGTCGAATTTCGAATCGATGCCGCCTCGTCGGCCACGCAGTTGACGGGCAACCGCAAGGCGCTCGCGGGCGCCCTGACCAACCTGGTCGAGAACGCCTTCCAGGCGGTTGGAGCGGGGGGGCGCGTAACCGTGGCCGCAACTCGCTCCGACGACCAGTTGATTCTCGCTGTACGCGATGACGGACGGGGCATGTCGTCCAGTGTGGTGGCAAAGCTGTTCGAGCCGTTCTTCACCACCCGGAGCGATGGAACCGGCTTGGGGCTGGCCATCGCGCGGGGTGTTGCCCGTGCTCACGGCGGTGCCATCGAGGTGCATTCCGAACCGGGTTCCGGAACCGAGTTCCTCATTACGCTGCCTTTGGTCGAGTTGCCATGAGTGAAAGTCTGAACATATTGGTAGTCGAGGATGACGATGCGTTGCGCGACGCGCTGCTGCTGACCCTGGATGCCGCGGGACATCGAGCGGTGGGGGTACCGGGAGGCCGGGAAGCCTTGGAAGCAATGCGGCGAGATCGCTTCAATATGGTGATTTCCGATCTGCGCATGGCGCCGATGGACGGTCTACAGTTGTTGGGCGAGATACACAGCCGTCATCCCGGCTTGCCGGTCATGTTGATGACCGCCTTCGGCGAGGTCGACAAGGCCGTAGCGGCGATGCGCGGCGGCGCCTGCGACTTCATGCTCAAGCCGTTCGAGCCGAAGGCGCTGCTGGACCAGATCTCCCGTTACGCGACGCCGCCGCAGGCCGACGGCGTCATTGCCGAAGATCCTGGTTCGCGCGACGTCCTGCTGCTGGCGTCTCGGGTGGCGCGTACCGACGCTACGGTTCTGTTGACCGGCGAGTCGGGCACGGGCAAAGAAGTATTCGCTCGCTATATCCATGACCAGTCAGCGCGTGCCCGCGGCCCTTTCGTGGCGATCAATTGTGCTGCGATCCCGGACAGCCTCCTCGAAGCGACATTGTTCGGGCACGAGCGGGGGGCCTTCACCGGCGCCCAGTCTGCGCAGGCTGGCAAGTTCGAGCAGGCGAATGGCGGTACCCTCCTGCTCGACGAAATATCGGAAATGCCGCTTGGTCTCCAGGCGAAGTTGCTCCGGGTTCTACAGGAGCGGGAGGTGGAACGGGTTGGCGGCAAGAAGCCGGTGGTACTCGATATCCGCGTGCTGGCGACATCCAACCGGGATATGGCGGCGGAGGTCAAGGCAGGGCGGTTCCGCGAAGACCTTTTCTACCGGTTGAATGTATTTCCGCTCGCAATTCCTGCCTTGCGCGACCGGCCGCGCGACATTTTGCCTTTGGCCAGTCATTTTCTTGCGCTGCATGGCCGTCGCGCTGGCCGGGCTGCCCGTTTTGATTCCGGTGCGGAGGCAAAACTTGCCGCCTACGCCTGGCCGGGTAACGTGCGCGAACTGGAGAACCTCATACAGCGGACAGTAATTCTGGCGCCGACCGACTTGATCAGCGCAGAAACCCTGCCGCTGGCGGTTCCGATGCAGGCGCCAACACGCCATGTGTCTCTGGCTGAAGATGCAGGTGCAGGTACGGCCGCCGGCCCGGCGAACATGAAGGATCTGGAACGCCAGCACATTCTCGAGACCTTGGCCAAGGTTGGCGGGTCACGCAAGAAGGCAGTTGAATTGTTGGGGATTTCCGAAAGAACATTGCGTTACAAGTTGGCACAGTATCGGCAGGATGGCGAAGGCGGACCGGAATGACCGGACGATCCGGCACGTGGCTTGCTAGTAGAATCACGACTATTAACCGAGCGGGCTACCATGGCCATCGATACCCGAAATCTTGATCAAGCGCTGGCGCAGTTGCGTGCCGCAACCGCGATCGCGCAAGGCAAGCCGTCCGAATCTGCCGCCAGCACTGGTGGCGCCGATTTTTCCCAGGCGCTGAAGACTGCCATTGATCAGGTCAATCAGGCCCAGCAACAGGCGCAGCAAATCGCTGAAGACTTCAGTGCGGGCAAGAACAACGTCAACCTACAGGATGTGATGATCGACTTGCAGAAGGCGAACCTGTCCTTCCAGCAGATGGTGCAGGTCCGGAACAAGCTGGTAACAGCTTACAACGACATCATGAACATGCCGGTCTGAGGCCGGCGGTTCCAGTTCCTTACGCCATCCCCGACTCGCGGGCCTTGCGGTCCCGCTCAACCTTGATGATGTAGCGCTGTATCAGCGTCAGCATCGGTCCCGGCAGGTTCGAGAACTGGCAACCGGCGCGTGCGACCTGGGCGCCGGATCGCAGGGTGACGTCGAATACGTTTCGAACTTCCAGCGTGGTAATCACGATGCCAACGCCGGGGAGTTCAACTCGGCAGTTCGGAAAGACATCCCCCGACTTGAAAGCGAGACCGGTAGGCGGCACCATGACTGCCAGGCCGCCGCCGCTGATGTCGATCACATTCGCTTCCATGGCAGCGGGGCCAAGTCCTCCACCGGTTTCAACCTGAATCTGGCACTTGACTGGCTGAACGAGCGGCGTCGTCAATCGATAGTACTCGCGCCGCTGCAATCTGAGGATGGTATCCGGCAAGTCGGCGCGGAACGCCGGTGCGCCTTCGTATTCGATCTCGTGCAGGCGGCGCAGCAGAAACTGAATGCGTACCTTTTCGTGAGTGGTTACGCAGAAGTGCTTGTCTGCCGCCAGGGCCAGGCGGTTCGCGTCGGGGTTGCCGCCATAGTCGAGCGTCAAGCCTTCCTCGTCTACCTGAACGATCGCCGAGAGCAGGAAATTCTTCCCCTCGTTGAAATAGACCGTGATGTGATCAGTGCTGGCAAGCAGGCCGCGCAGAACGAAAAGAATCTCGTTCCTGGTGCGCAACAGATATTGCGTGTAGTCGGAAGGCTCGAGCAGCGGATGGGCGACAGGCTTTGCATTGGCCTGGC
>JAEHDA010000221.1 GCA_016880655.1 Rhodocyclaceae bacterium | reverse complement strand
GCGAACAGGCGCGCCGCGAAACCGTCGCCCGCATCGGCATCGGCGCGGGTGACGTGGAAAAGCAGGTTGCGGTCGTCGCACGGACAGGAGGCGACCGGATAATCGCCGCGGAAATCGGCGCCGCCGCCGGCGTAGCCGAGCGTGACGTTCTGCCCGGCCATGAAGCGCAGGCGATTGGTGCGCGGCGTCTGTAGATGCAGCAGGAAGGTGTGGGCATCGAGCGGCGATACGCTCTTCACCTTCGCCACGACCTGCTGCTCGGGAATGTCGGCCGCCGACTGCGCCTCGACCATCTCGATCACCAGGTCGCTCACCGCCGTGTGCGAGCAGAGCAGCTTGTAGTCCTGCGCCCGCTCCACTTCCGACAGCGGATAGTCGGTGTTGCGGATCTGGCGCGTCTCGCCCGAAACCACGCGTGCCTTGCACAGGCCGCAGTTGCCGTTGCCGCAGCCGTAGGACGGCGCCAGGCCGGCGTGCAGCGCGGCTTCCAGGATCGTCTCCGAACCTTCGACGAAGAACTCGTGCCCCGACGGCCTGATCGTCACCTGCGCCGTCATCACGCGCAGCATCTCGTCCATCACCGCCACCGTGTCGTCGGGTTCCTGGCTGCCCAGCACCGAGGCCAGGCCGTCGTCGAGCATGGTGCCGAGTTCGCGCAACTGGTCGGCCGGGCCGGCATCGCCCATCGCGTCGATCCGCTCGCGCAGCGCCTCGACCAGGTCGTGGTAGCGCGCCAGGTGGCGGCGCACGCTGTCGAGTTCCTGGCTCTGCGCGAACAGCCGCTGCGCCAGCACTTCCTGCGAGGGCAGCAGCCGCTCGCGCATGCGGCGACTGAAGGCCTGCTCCTTGATCTGCGTGACGCGCTCGAACGCACCGCTCACCTCGATCTGCATGTCGGGGAACACGCGCAGCAATTCCTCGCTGGCCACCATGCCGTCGTAAGCCGCCAGCTCGCCGTTGCGGATTTTTTCCTGAAGGGAACCGCGCGTGACGCCGATCAGTTGCGCGGCTCGCGACAGGGTCAGGAGTTGGGTCATTGCGCCTCCTCTGGGGCTATCGTTGTTGTGCCCCCAGCATAGCGCGTTTGTTCGCCGCCAAGATAGTCAGCCGTGGCGACACGCCACATCGCCCCGACGGCATCGCGGTTGTCGCCCGCCGCGCCATCGGTTAGGGTTCGGCCATGAGCGAATCTCGACGCTTCTGGCCGCTCGCCCTGTCCGCCGCCGCCATCATGCTCGTCACCATGGGCATTCGGCAGTCCATGGGCCTGTTCGTCGCGCCGATCGACATGGCGACCGGCATCGGCGTCGCCGGCATCAGCTTCGCCCTCGCCGTCGCCCAACTGATGTGGGGCGCGATCCAGCCCGTCGCCGGCGCGATCGCCGACCGCTGGGGCACGGGCCGCGTGCTGATGGCCGGCATCCTCATCCTCGCCGCCGGCTGCGCGCTGGCGCCGCTGCTGCCGGGGCAGTTCGGCCTCGTCCTGTCGATCGGCATCCTCTCCGCGGTCGGCTCGGGCATCGGCAGCTTTTCCGTCCTGTTCGGCGCCGTCGCGCAGCAACTGCCTGCCAACCGGCAGGGGCTCGCCTCGGGCTTCATCAACGCGGGTGGTTCCTTCGGCCAGTTTGTCTTCGCGCCTGTCGTGCAGCGGCTGATCGCCGCCTTCGGCTGGGCCGGCGCCTTCTGGTCGCTGGCGGTCGCTGCCCTCGCGGCACTACCGCTGATCGGAAAAGTCAGCCATGGCGATACGCCGCACCTGCACGCCGCGACGCCGCCCGGCGGCCTGAAGCGCGCCATTGCCGACGCCTTCGCCGACAACAGCTACCTGCTGCTGCATGCCGGCTTCTTCACCTGCGGCTTCCACATCGCCTTCCTCGTCACCCACCTGCCCGGCGAGGTGAACCTCTGCGGCCTGCCGGCCACGGTGGCGAGCTGGTCGCTGGCGATCATCGGCCTGGCCAACATCGTCGGCAGCATCTTCGCCGGCTGGGCGGTCGGCCGCTGGCGCAGCAAGCACGTGCTGGCCTGGATGTACGGCTCGCGCGCGGTGATGGTGCTGGTCTACCTGATGAGTCCGCGCACCGACCTGACCTTCTACATCTTCGCCGCTGCGCTCGGCTTCACCTGGCTGGCCACCGTGCCGCCTACCGCGCGCCTCGTCGGCAAGCTGTTCGGCACCCGCTACCTGGCCACGCTGTTCGGCCTGGTGCTGTTCACCCACCAGGTCGGCGCCTTCTTCGGCGCCTGGCTGGGCGGCATCGCCTTCGCCCGCGGCGGCGACTACACGTGGATGTGGTACGCCGACGCGGCGCTGGCCGCCGCCGCCGCGATCCTCAACCTGCCGATCCGCGAGGCGCACATGGAGCGACTGGCCCCGGCTTGAAGATTGTCGTTGTAATAGGTGATACGTAGATGTATCATCTGTTACATGACTACCGAAAGCCGCTGGCTGCTGCTCGTCGCCACCCTGCCCACCAAGCCCGCCGCCGCGCGCATGCGCCTGTGGCGGGGAGTGAAGGCCGCAGGCTGCGCGGCGTTGCGCGACGGCGCCTGGCTGCTCCCTGCCTCGGGCACGAACAAGCTGGCGCGACTGGCCGAGAACGTCGTCGCCGCCGGCGGTAGCGCCGAGGTTCTGACGGTGGTCACCGAAAGCGAACAGACCACGCGCTTCGCCGCCCTGTTCGACCGCGACGGCGAACCGCGCGCCGGCACCGCCGAGATCCGGCGTCTCGCCACGGCTGACTTTCAGGGCCGCACCTGGGCGACGCGCAAGGACCTGTGGGTGGACCGCATGGCCTCCGCCTGGCTGATCCGCCGATTCATCGACAGGAAGGCCGGATTTCTCTGGCTCGACAACCCGAAGAAATGCCCGAAGACGGCGCTGGGTTTCGACTTCGACGGAGCGGCATTCACGCACGTCGGCAGCCGCGTCACGTTCGAGGTGCTGATGGCGAGCTTCGGCCTCGAAACGGACACCGCGCTGGCGCGGATCGCCGCCATCGTCCATTGCCTCGATGTCGGCGGCGTGCCGGTAGCCGAGGCGGCCGGCATCGAGGCCGTGCTCGCCGGCCTGCGTGACGCGGCACCCAACGACGACAAGCTGCTGGCGGAGGCGAGCCGCGTCTTCGACAGCCTGTACAACAATTTCAGCAAGGAGAACGCGAATGAATGATGCGACCGCCGCCAACTCACCGCCGCAGGAGCGGCCCGCCCACCCATCCTTCTGGGAGGCCTTCGTCTATTGGCTGAAGCTCGGCTTCATCAGCTTCGGCGGCCCCGCCGGGCAGATCGCCATCATGCACCAGGAGCTGGTCGAGAAACGCCGCTGGATCGGCGAGCACCGCTTCCTGCACGCGCTGAACTACTGCATGGTGTTGCCCGGCCCCGAGGCGCAGCAGCTCGCCATCTACATCGGCTGGCTGCTGCACCGCACCTGGGGCGGCATCGTCGCCGGCACCCTGTTCGTGCTGCCCTCCCTGTTCATTCTGGCGGGGCTCACCTACGTCTATATGGCCTTCGGCGACGTCACCTTCGTCAAGGGCCTCTTCAACGGCATCAAGCCGGCGGTGGTGGCCATCGTCGTCTTCGCCGCCTGGCGCATCGGCTCACGCGCCCTGAAGAACAACGTGCTCTGGGCCCTGGCAGCGCTGTCCTTTGTCGCCATCTTCGTCTTCGACATCCCGTTCCCTTACATCGTCATCGCCGCGGGCATCCTGGGCTTCATCGGTGGCAAGGTGATGCCGGACAAATTCAAGGTGGGCGGCGGCCACGGCGCTTCCGACAAGAACTTCGGCCCGGCCCTGATCGACGACGACACGCCACCCATCCCCCACACCCGCTTCCGCTGGCCGTACCTGATCACCCTGCTGGCCGTATCGCTGGCGATCTGGGCCGGGGCAATCGCGCTGATCGGCGATCCGGTCCTGCACGACATGGCCGAGTTCTTCACCAAGGCGGCCCTGGTCACCTTCGGCGGCGCCTACGCCGTGCTGCCCTACGTCTACCAGGGCGGCGTCGAGACCTATGGCTGGCTGACCGGAACGCAGATGATCGACGGCCTGGCCCTGGGCGAGACCACGCCGGGGCCGCTCATCATGGTGGTGTCCTTCGTCGGCTTCGTCGGCGCCTGGACCAAGGAGATCTTCGGACCGGACGCCCTGTTCCTGGCCGGTTTCGCCGGCGCCTCGGTGGCCACCTTCTTCACCTTCCTGCCGAGCTTCGTCTTCATCCTGGCCGGCGCACCCATGGTCGAGGCCACCCACGGCGACCTGAAGTTCACCGCGCCGCTTACCGGCATCACCGCCGCCGTGGTGGGCGTGGTGCTCAACCTCGCGCTGTTCTTCGGCTGGCACGTGATCTTCCCCAACGCCACCGCTGCCGCGCCGTTCTCCGGCGGCTTCGAATGGTTCTACGCCCTGATCTCGGTGGCGGCCTTCATCGCCCTGTGGAAGTACAAGCAGGACATCATGAAGGTCATCGCGGCCTGCGCCGCCCTCGGCCTCGCTTACACCTACGCTGTCTGAGGAACGAAAGATGCCCTACGAACTGAAACCGCTCTCCTGCAACCCCGGCACCATCGCCGGCATGTCGGAGAAGATCATCGTCAGCCACTACGAAAACAACTACGGCGGGGCGGTGAAGCGCCTGAACGCCATCGAGCAGAAGCTGACGGAACTCGACTGGGCGACCGCGCCGATCTTCGTCATCAACGGCCTCAAGCGCGAGCAGATGGTGGCGATGAATTCGATGCTGCTTCACGAAGTGTTCTTCGACAGCCTCGGCGCCAGCCCGGCCGACGCCGCGCTGGTGGCCATGATCGACCGGGACTTCGGCAGCCTCGGCCAATGGGCGACGCAGTTCGCCGCCATGGGCAAGGCGCAGGGCGGCGGCTCCGGCTGGGTGCTGCTGGCCTGGTCGCCGCGCGACGGCCGGCTCGTGAACACCTGGGCCGCCGACCACACCGGCAACGTCGCCGGCGCCACGCCGATCCTGGCGCTCGACATGTACGAGCACAGCTACCACATGGACTTCGGCGCCAAGGCCGGCGCCTATGTCGATGCCTTCATGAACAACCTCAACCTCGGCGCCGCCTCGAAGAAGCTGGCGGCGGTCATGGGAGCCTGACCATGGAACGAACCATCAAACCGCAGGACCTGATACTCGCCGGCAAGCATCTGATCGACGTGCGGCGCGGCGCCGACCGCGATGCCTCGACCGAACAAATCCCCGGGGCGGCCTGGCACGATCCCGAGAAAATTGCAGAGTGGGCGGGAACATTGCCCAAGGACAAGGAGATCGTCCTCTACTGCGTGCGCGGCG
>JAEHDA010000220.1 GCA_016880655.1 Rhodocyclaceae bacterium | reverse complement strand
TGTTTTCGAGGAAAGTCAGGTTCGAGGCGACGCCGCGCACGCGGAACTCGCGCAGCGCGCGGTTCATGCGGCGGATCGCCTCTTCGGGGTCGTGGCCCTTGGCGGTGACCTTGACCAGCAGCGAATCATAGAAGGGTGTGATCACGGCGCCCGTATAGGCAGTGCCGGCGTCGAGGCGGATGCCGGCGCCCGAGGCGCTGCGGTAGGCGGTGAGCTTGCCGTAGTCGGGCGTGAAATTCTTCTCCGGATCTTCGGTGGTGACGCGGCATTGCAGCGCGTGGCCCTGAAGTCGGATGTCGGCCTGCGCGGGCAGATACGAATCGCCGGCACCGATCCTGGCGCCTTCGGTGACGCGGATCTGTGCCTTGACGATGTCGAGCCCGGTCACTTCCTCGGTAACGGTGTGTTCTACCTGGATGCGCGGATTGACCTCGATGAAGTAGAACTTGCCCGAGTCGGCGTCCATCAGGAACTCGACGGTGCCGGCGTGGGTGTAATCGACGCCGCGCGCCAGCTTCAGCGCCGACTGGCAGAGCGCCTCGCGCTGCTCGGGACTGAGGTAGGGCGCGGGCGCCCGTTCGACGACCTTCTGGTTGCGCCGCTGCACCGAGCAGTCGCGCTCGAAGAGGTGCACCAGGTTGCCGTGCGTGTCGCCGAGCACCTGCACCTCGACGTGGCGGGCGCGCACGACCATCTTCTCCAGATAGACCTCGTCGTTGCCGAAGGCCGCGGCCGCTTCGCGGCGCGCGACCTCGATGGCCGGCGCCAGTTCGGCTTCGTTGTTGATGGCGCGCATGCCGCGGCCGCCGCCGCCCCAACTGGCTTTCAACATCAGCGGGTAGCCGATCTTCGCGGCCTGCCTGCGGCATTCGTCCAGGTCGGTCGGCAATGCCCCCGTGGCGGGTACCACCGGCACGCCGACGCGCTCGGCCAGCGCCCGGGCGGCCACCTTGTTGCCCAGTTCCCGCATCACCTCCGGCTTCGGACCGATGAAGGCGATGCCGGCCTGGGCGCAGGCATCGGCGAAATCGGGGTTTTCCGACAGGAAACCGTAGCCGGGGTGGATCGCATCGACCTTCGCCAGCTTGGCGACCCGGATGATGTCGGCGATGTCCAGGTAAGCCTGAATCGGCTTCCTGCCCTCGCCGACCAGATAGCTTTCGTCCGCCTTCGAGCGGTGCAGGGCGAAGCGGTCTTCGTTGGAGTAAATCCCCACGGTCCGTACGCCTAATTCGCTGGCCGCGCGCATGACGCGGATGGCGATTTCGGAGCGGTTGGCGACGAGGATGCTGCGGATGTGCCTGGTGCTCATGGTGGCCGACCTACAATTGTTTGCATTGCAGCAATTTTGCCCTAAAGTTGCCGCCATGACCCCCACAGAACTGAAGAAATTCCTGTACGCGAGCGTTCCCTTGTTCGACGGCTTCGATCCGGCGGCAATCGACGAGGTCGCCGACGAAAGCGAACTGCGGACCTTCGAAGGCAGCGAAGCCATCATCGAATGCGGCGACGAGGGCAGTTTCATCGGCGTCCTGGTCAGCGGCCACGCCCAGGTTTCGGTCGCCGACAGCACGGGCGGGCGGCTGGTTTTCTGCGAATTGCAGGCTGGTGAGGTGTTCGGCGAAATGTCCCTGCTGACTGGCGACCGGACCGTGGCCGACGTCATTGCCGGCAATCGCTGCTTCGTCCTGCTGATACCCCAGGAGGTTTTCAACGCCCGCATCCTGTCGAACCCGCGCGCCGTCACCTATTTGTCCAAGCTGCTCGCGCACCGTACGCGCGCCCAGGCGGTCGACCTCACCAGCCGCCAGATGCATGACCAGGCGGTGACGCATTCCTCCGATCCCTATGCCCTGAGCCTGCACACCGAGGTTCCCGGCAAGATCATGGCCTTGAACATCGGCCTGTCGCAGATCCGCTTTGGTGTTTACGACACGCGCGATGACGGCCTGGCGGTACACGGCGTGATCGATTGCGGCGACGGCGAGCACGCCTACGTGACGCTCACGGCGGGCGGCGTGGTGACGACCCGCGAACGTCAGGTGTGCACGCTCGACGACCTGTTCCCGGTGATCTTCGAGTCGATGCTTTCGCTCGGCGACAAGTACCTGTTCACGCCCTATGAAGTCGTGGCGGTCGGTCATCGCGTGGTGCATGGCGGCAGCAAGTTCTCGAGCTCGGTGGTGATCACGCCGCAAGTGCTGGCCGATATCGAGACGTTGGCGACCTACGCGCCGCTGCATAACCCGATCAACCTCGACGGCATCCGCCGGGCCATGAAGTTCCTGCCCGACGTACCGCATGTCGCGGTGTTCGATACCGCCTTCCACCAGTCGCTGCCGCCCTACGCCTACCTCTACGGCCTGCCCTACGAGTGGTACAAGCAGGAGGGCATCCGCCGCTACGGCTTTCATGGCACCTCGCATCGGTTCGTGTCGCTCAAGTCCGCGGAAATCGTGCGCCGGCCGCTGGGCGAACTCGAGATCATCTCCTGCCATCTCGGACTCGGCGCTTCGATTTGCGCCATCGACCACGGCCGCTCGGTGGACACCACCATGGGCATGACGCCGTCGGATGGCCTGATCATGCCCAGCCGCGCCGGAAGCATCGACCCGGCGGTGATGACGCATCTGATGCGCCACTACAAACTGGGGCCGGACGAGATCGAAACCATGATCAACAGCCAGAGCGGCCTCAAGGGCATCTCCGGCATCTCCAGCGACATCCACGAGATCGAAGCGGCGGCCAATGAAGGCCATCATCGCGCGCTGCTGGCGCACAAGGCCTTCTGTTACCAGATCCGCAAGAACATCGGCGCCTACGTCGCCGCGATGGGCGGCGTCGATGTGCTCGCCTTCACGGGCGCCATCGGCGAGACCAGCCCGACCGTGCGCAGCCTGGCCTGCCAGGGCCTCGCCTACATGGGCATCAAGCTGGACGAGGAGAAGAACCGCAAGCTCGGCGCTTCCGGCGCGCACGCGGTGATCTCGACCGACGACTCGCCGGTCAAGATCCTGGTCGTCGCCAACAACGATGAGCGCCTGCTGGCCTGGGAAACGCTGCGCGCCATCGAGCGCAGCCAGATCACGCTGGCCATCAAGGAGCAGCCCGAGGAGCCGATACCCATCGAGGTATCCGCCCACCACGCACACCTGGCGCAGGCCGATGTGGACAAGCTGTTCGGTGTCGGCCACGAGCTGACTCCGGAGCATGAACTGTCGCAGCCGGGCCAGTTCGCCTGCAAGGAGAAGGTCAACCTGATCGGGCCCAAGGGCAAGATCACGGGCGTGCGCGTGCTGGGTCCGACGCGCAAGGAAACCCAGATCGAGATCGCCATGACCGAGCAGTTCAAGGTCGGCGTGCAGCCGCCGATCCGCGAGTCCGGCGATCTTGCCAACACGCCCGGCATCGTGCTCGAAGGCCCGGCTGGCACGGTGCAGATCGAGCGCGGCGTCATCTGCGCCCAGCGGCACATCCACATGTCGCCCGACGATGCGATGCGCTTTCGCCTGCGCGACAAGTACGTTGTCCAGGTGCGCGTCGAAGGTGCGCGCGAATTGATCTTCGGCGACGTGGTGGTGCGCGTGAATCCGAACTACCGGCTGGCCATGCACATCGATACCGATGAGGGCAACGCCGCCAACATCAGCACCGGGATGCTCGGCTACATCGAGGAAATCCAGAGCCGCAACTAGACGATGATCGGGCGCCGCGCGACCAGATCGATCACCGCCGAGCGGCCGCGATGGCCGCGTCCTTCGGTGAGTTCGTCCTCGTATTCGTCGAGCGTGACGATTTCGAAGTCGGCGAATGCCGCGCGCAGCAAGTCTTCCGTGTAGAGGTTCTCGACCGCCGAGGGTCCGCCGGTCTTGTATTCGAGCTGCTTCGGTGTGTATCCGTGCAGCAGGATCAGCCCGCCCGGCTTGACGGCCTGCTTGAGGCGGGCAAACTGGATCCCGCGCTCCTGCGGCCCGACGAACTGGATGAAGATGCCGACGACGAAGTCATGGACGGCGGGCGGCCAGGGCGACGTCAGAATGTCGGCCTGCACGAAATCCACTGCGACGCCACGGCCGACCGCCAGCCGACGCGCCTTTTCGAGGGCGACCGGCGAAATTTCCAGCGCCGTCACCGCCAGACCCTGCTCGGCCAGCCAGACGCTGTTGCGCCCTTCGCCGTCGGCGACCGACAGCGCCGTCGCGCCCGAATCGAAAAGGTGGCGATGCGCTTCGAGGAACCGGTTGGGCGCCACGCCGAAGAGGTAGTCCTCCCCGGCGTCCCGATAGCGCTGGGACCAGAAGGTTTCCTGGTCGGGCTTGGTCATGCGGGGCGGTCAGGGCTTGGCAGCGGCCTGGGCCATCGCCTGTTCGAGCTGTGCCGCTTCCATGAAGCCGGGCACACGGGTGCCGTCGGCGAGGAAGATGGCCGGCGTGCCACGGATGCGCAGCTTCTGTGCGATGCCAGCAACCTTTTCCAGCGCCGCCACGTCGCACTTCGCACCGGTCGGCGCCG
>JAEHDA010000219.1 GCA_016880655.1 Rhodocyclaceae bacterium | reverse complement strand
TAGCGGCCTTCGTCGGGCTTGACCAGCCTGCGGTAGTCGAGGGTGCCGAACCAGAGCAGGGCGAAGGCGAAGAGGACGGCGAGGAGTTTCACGGAGCGCTTCGGCATGGGGCGTCGCCGTCTCGATTGCGGCATTGCATGGGCTTCTGTAGGATTATACCTTTTCCCGAACAGCGGCTTGGCCAATGCCATCGGCCGCGAATGGAACCTCTTATGCAACCGGTATCGAAGTCCGCCAAGCTTGCCAACGTCTGCTACGACATCCGGGGCCCGGTGCTCGACCGCGCCCGGCAGATGGAGGAAGAGGGCCACAAGATCATCAAGCTGAACATCGGCAACCTCGCCTCGTTCGGTTTCGATGCGCCAGAGGAAATCCAGCAGGACATGATCCGCAATCTGCCGGCTTCGGCGGGCTACACGGATTCCAAGGGCATTTTCTCGGCGCGCAAGGCCGTGATGCACTACACGCAGGAAAAGTACATCAAGGGCGTCACGCTCGACGATATCTATCTCGGCAACGGCGTTTCCGAGCTGATCGTCATGGCGATGAATGCGTTGCTCAACACCGGCGACGAGGTGCTGGTGCCCGCGCCCGATTATCCGCTGTGGACGGCAGCGATCAGCCTCTCAGGCGGCACGCCCGTGCACTATCTGTGCGACGAGGCGAGCGAGTGGCAGCCGGACTTCGACGACATCGAGCGCAAGATCACGCCGAAGACGCGCGCCATCGTCATCATCAACCCGAACAACCCGACCGGCGCGCTGTATCCGCCCGAGGTGCTGCGGAAAGTGGTCGCGCTGGCGCGACGGCACGGCCTGATCATCTACGCCGACGAGGTGTACGACAAGGTGCTTTACGAGGGGGCCACCCATACGTCGATCGCCTCGCTGTCGGAGGATGTGTTGACCGTCACCTTCAACGGCCTGTCGAAGAACTACCGCTGTTGCGGCTACCGGGCGGGCTGGATGGTGGTGTCGGGGGAGAAGAACCTGGCCGCCGACTACATCGAGGGGCTGACCATGCTGGCGTCGATGCGCCTGTGCGCCAACGTGCCCGGCCAGTACGCGATCCAGACCGCCCTGGGCGGCTATCAGAGCATCAACGACCTGGTGGCCGAGGGCGGCCGCATGCGGCGCCAGCGCGATCTCGCGCACGAACTGATCACCGCCATTCCGGGCGTGACCTGCGTCAAGCCCAGGGCGGCGCTCTACATGTTCCCGCGGCTGGATCCGACCATCTATCCGATCGAGGACGATCGGGCCTTCATTCTCGAACTGCTACAGGAAGAGAAGGTGCTGCTGGTACAGGGTACCGGCTTCAACTGGCCGAAGCCGGATCATTTCCGGCTGGTTTTCCTGCCCCACGAGGACGATCTGCGCGAGGCGATCGGCCGCATCGCGCGCTTCCTGGAACACTATAGAAAACGTTACGGCAACTAGAAGAAAAGAAACGAGAACAGCACAATGAAACCCATCAATGTAGGCCTGCTCGGCATCGGCACCGTCGGCGGCGGCACCTGGACGGTGCTGACGCGCAACCAGCAGGAAATCACCCGCCGCGCGGGCCGGCCGATCCAGATCACGGTCGTGGCCGACAAGAACCTGGCGCTGGCGCGCAACGTCACGGGCGGTGCCTGCCGGCTGACCGATGACGCCTTCTCGGTGGTCACCGACCCGAACGTCGACATCG
>JAEHDA010000218.1 GCA_016880655.1 Rhodocyclaceae bacterium | reverse complement strand
GCCGGGCCGAGCAGCAGCGCTTCCTCGTCCCAGTTGGCGACGTGCGCCGCGATGCCGGCGGGGATCAGGATCGCGCAGCCGAACTCGCGCTGCATGGCCGCGTTGCCGCCGATGTGGTCCGAGTGCGAATGGGTGTTGATCAGGCGCCCGAGGTGGCGTGTCGCCACGACTGACTTTACGAGTTCGACGGTCTGCGCGGCGTGGCCGACGTAGCCGCTATCGACCAGCGTCGCGCCGTCGCCTTCGAGGCAGATGATGTTGTTCGAGGACAGCCAGCCGCGCTCGACGACGCGGATCTGCGCAGGCAGGTTCACCGTTTCGCCAGCAGGGCCCGCGCGGTCTTGGAGCCGGTCTCACGGCCGAGTTGCCGGCTGATCCAGGCGCCGGTCTCGGCGAGCGCGGCGAGGTCGACGCCGGTCTCGATGCCGAGGCCGCGCATCAGCCAGACCACGTCTTCGGTCGCCACGTTGCCCGACGCGCCCGCCGCATACGGGCAGCCGCCCAGGCCGGCGACCGAGGCGTCGAACACCGCCACCCCCATCTCCAGCGCGGCGCAGATGTTGGCGATGGCCATGCCGTAGGTGTCGTGGAAATGGCCTGCCAGTTTTTCGAGCGGGACACGCCGTGCGACGGCTTCGATCATTGCCGCGGTCGCGCCGGGCGTGCCGACGCCGATGGTGTCGCCGAGCGAAACATCGTGGCAGCCCATCTCGAACAGTCGCCATGCCACGTCGGCCACGGCGGACGACGCCACCGCACCTTGATACGGGCAGCCGAGCACGCAGGAAACGTAGCCGCGCACTGTCACGTTCGCCTCCCGCGCCGCGGCGACGACGGGGCGGAAGCGGTCGAGCGACTCGGCGATCGAGCAATTGATGTTCTTCTGCGAGAAGGCTTCCGACGCCGCGCCGAACACGGCGATCTCCCGCGCTCCCGCGGCCAGCGCGGCCTCGTATCCCTTCATGTTCGGCACCAGCACCGGGTAGGCGACGCCCGGACGACGGTTCAGGCTGTGCATCAGCTCCGCTGCGTCGGCCATTTGCGGCACCCATTTGGGCGAGACGAAGGCGGTCGCTTCGATGGTCTTCAAGCCACAGGCGCCGAGGCGGTCGATCAGTTCGAGTTTGACCGCCGCCGGCACGAGCTGCTGCTCATTCTGCAGGCCGTCACGCGGGCCGACTTCGACGAGCCTGACGCGCGTCGGCTTGCTCATTTCGCCGGCTCGAAGTCGACCAGGTCCGCGCCGTCGGCCACCTGCTCGCCGACCGCATAGCGGAAGGACTTGACGGTGCCGGCCGTCGGCGCGCAGATGGTGTGCTCCATTTTCATCGCTTCGAGGATCAACAGCGGCGCGCCCTTCTCCATCTTGTCGCCGGCTCTGGCGACCAGGGCGATCACCTTGCCGGGCATGGGCGCGGTGAGTCCGCCCTCCGCGCCGCCACCCTCGCCGGCGTGGTAGAGCGGGTCGACCGCCGCCAGCACGAAACAGCGGCCATGCAGGAAGACATGGCGCCTCTCGCCGGCGACGACCACGGTGGCCGCGCAGCGATTGCCGCCGAAGTCGGCGCGCAGCTGGCTGCCAGGCAGCATCTCGCCGCCGGCGAGCGTCGACTGGCCGTCGAGTTCCAGTCGGTACGCATTGCCGACGTAGGCGACGCCGACGACCCGGGTCGTCTCGCCACAGCGAAAAGTCAGCCGTCGCGACACGCCGAGGTTCACGCGCCAGCCATCGCGGCGATGCCAGGGCGAATGCGGATCGGCGTCCTTCTGCGCAGCGGCGTCGGCGGCCGCCTGCTCGCGCAGCAGTTCGGCCAGCGCCGCGGCTAGCCAGGCCTCGCGCGGCGGCGCGGCCTTCGATGCGAACAGGAAATCGTGCTCGCGTTCGATGAGCCCGGTGTCGAGGTCGGCCTGGGCGAAGGCCGGACAGGCGACCAGGCGCGACAGGAATTCGACGTTGTTGGCGACGCCGACCACGCGATACTGCGCCAGCGCCTGCAACATCAGCGCGCAGGCGCGCTCGCGGGTCTCGCCATGCACGATCAGTTTGGCGATCATCGGATCGTAGTGCGGCGTGATCGCGTCGCCTTCCTCGACACCGGCGTCGACGCGCACGTGCAGCGACTCGGCGGGCGGCGCCAGATGCACCAGCCGGCCGGTCGAAGGCAGGAAGCCCTTGCCTGGATCTTCGGCGTAGATGCGCGCCTCGATGGCGTGGCCGCGAATCGACAGTTGCTCCTGCGTCAGCGGCAGCGGTTCGCCCGCCGCGACGCGCAACTGCCACTCGACGAGGTCGAGGCCGGTGATCATCTCGGTGACCGGATGCTCGACCTGCAGGCGTGTGTTCATTTCCATGAAGTGGAAAGTGCCGTCCGCAGCAACGATGAACTCGACGGTGCCGGCGCCGACGTAGCCGACCGCCTTGGCCGCATCGACCGCCGCCTTGCCCATCGCGGCGCGGCGCCCGGCCGTCATGCCTGGCGCGGGCGCTTCCTCGATAACCTTCTGGTGGCGGCGCTGCACGGAGCAGTCGCGCTCGAAGAGATGCACGACGTTGCCCTGCGTGTCGCCGAACACCTGCATTTCGATGTGGCGCGGCCGCTCCAGGTATTTCTCGACCAGCACGCGGTCGTCGCCGAAGCTGGCCGCCGCCTCGCGCCGGCACGAAGCCAGCGCATCGGCAAACTCGGCGGCCGCGCGCACGATGCGCATGCCCTTGCCGCCGCCACCCGCCGAGGCCTTGATCAGTACCGGCCAACCGATGCGCGCCGCTTCGCCGGCGAGGAAGGTCGCATCCTGATTGTCGCCGTGATAGCCGGGCACGAGCGGCACGCCGGCCTTCTCCATCAGCGCCTTGGCGGCCGACTTGGAACCCATGGCGCGGATCGCCGCGACCGGCGGACCAATGAACACCAGGCCCGCCGCGGCGCAAGCCTGCGCGAAGTCCTCGTTCTCGGAAAGGAAGCCGTAGCCGGGATGGATCGCCTGCGCGCCCATCTCTTTCGCTGCGGCGATGATGCGTTCGATGTTCAGGTAGGACTCGCGCGCAGCAGCCGGGCCGATGCATACCGCCGCATCGGCCATGCGCACGTGGCGCGCCGCAGCGTCGGCCTCCGAGTACACCGCGACGGCACGGACGCCGAGCCGCCGCGCGCTGCGGATGACGCGACAGGCGATCTCGCCGCGGTTGGCAATCAATATCGTGTCGAACATGGCCGCAGCCGCTACCGGATCCAGCCCGGCTTGCGCCCTTCGAGGAAGGCGGCGACGCCTTGCCGGCCCTCTTCGCTGGCGCGCACGCGGGCGATGCGCCGTGCGGTATCGGCGATCACCGCCGCGTCGATATGGCGATGCGCAACGGCGCGGACCAGGTCCTTGCACTCTGCCAGGGCGTCGGGTCCGTTGCCGAGGACGGCATCGACGATTGCGCCGACCGCCTGGTCGAGGGCCGCGCCGTCCGCGACCATCTCGTGCACCAGGCCGATGCGGTAGGCCTCGGCCGCGGAGAAGCGTTCCGCCGTCAGCATGTAGCGCCGCGCGTGGCGTTCGCCGATGGCGCCGATCACGTGCGGCGCGATGGTCGCCGGGATCAGGCCCAGCCTTGCTTCGGTGAGCGCGAACTGGCTGTCGAAGGTGGCGACCGCGATGTCGCAGGCCGCGATCAGGCCGACGCCGCCGCCGTAGGCCGGACCCTGGACACGCGCGATGGTCGGCTTGGGCAGCGTCGCCAGCCGGTGCAGCATCTCCGCCAGCACGCGCGCGTCGGCCTCGTTCTCGGCCGAAGTCCACTTCGCCGCCGTGCGCATCCAGTCGAGGTCGGCGCCCGCGCAGAAACTCTTGCCGGAGGACGACAGGACGACCACGCGCACCGCGCTGTCGCTGGCCATGCCTGCCAGCGACTGGATTAGCTCGCCGACCATCTGGCCGTCGAAGGCATTGTGGCGATCGGGCCGGTTGAGGGTGATGATGCCGATGCCGTTGTCGACTTCCGTGATGATGTTCTTGTACATGGCTTACATCCTGAAAATGCCGAAGCGGGTCGGCTCGATCGGTGCATGCAGGGACGCGGAAATGCCCAGGCCTAGCGCGCGGCGCGTCTGCGCCGGATCGAGCACGCCGTCGTCCCACAAGCGCGCGGTCGCGTAGTATGGGTGTCCCTGGGTTTCGTATTGCGCGCGGATCGGCGCCTTGAACGCCTCTTCCTCTTCCACGCTCCAGGCCTTGCCGGCCGCCTCGATGCCGTCGCGCTTGACGGTTGCCAGCACCGAGGCCGCCTGCTCGCCGCCCATCACCGAGATGCGCGCGTTCGGCCAGGCCCACAGCAAGCGCGGCGAATAGGCGCGGCCGCACATGCCGTAGTTGCCCGCACCGAACGAACCGCCGATCAGCACCGTGAACTTCGGTACCGCCGCCGTCGCCACGGCGGTCACCATCTTGGCGCCGTCGCGGGCGATGCCGCCGTTCTCGTACTTGCGGCCAACCATGAAGCCGGTGATGTTCTGCAGGAAGACGAGCGGAATGCCGCGTTGCGCACACAGCTCGACGAAGTGCGCGCCCTTCAGCGCCGACTCGGAAAACAGGATGCCGTTGTTGGCAACGATGCCGACCGGATAGCCGTGCAGGCGGGAGAAGCCGGTCACCAGCGTGCTGCCGTAACGCGCCTTGAATTCGTCGAAGCGGGAGCCGTCGACCAGGCGCGCGATCACCTCGCGCACGTCGTAGGGCTTGCGGGTGTCGGCCGGGATGATGCCGTAGAGTTCCTCGGCGTCGTAGAGCGGTTCCTCGGGCTCGGCGAGATCCGGCGCGCCAGGTTTGGGTCGATTGAGGTTGCCGACGATGCGCCGGGCGATCGACAGCGCGTGGTGGTCGTTCTCGGCCAGGTGGTCGGCGACGCCGGAGATGCGCGTATGCACGTCGCCGCCACCGAGGTCCTCGGCACTCACCACCTCGCCGGTGGCGGCCTTCACCAGCGGCGGGCCGCCCAGGAAGATGGTGCCCTGGTTCCTGACGATCACCGTCTCGTCGCTCATCGCCGGCACGTAGGCGCCGCCGGCGGTGCACGAGCCCATCACCACGGCGACTTGCGGGATGCCCAGTGCGCTCATGTTGGCCTGGTTGAAAAAAATGCGGCCGAAGTGGTCGCGGTCCGGGAATACCTCGTCCTGCATCGGCAGGAAGGCGCCGCCGGAATCAACCAGATAAATGCAGGGCAAGCGGTTCTCTTGCGCGATCTCCTGCGCGCGCAGGTGCTTCTTCACCGTCATCGGATAGTAGGTGCCGCCCTTGACCGTCGCGTCGTTGGCGACGATCACGCACTCCACGCCCGACACCCTGCCGATGCCGGTGACGATGCCCGCCGACGAGATGTCGCCGCCGTACATGTCCCAGCCGGCCAGTGCCGAGAGTTCGAGGAAGGGCGCGCCCGGGTCGAGCAGGGCGTCGATCCGGTCGCGCGCCAGCAGCTTGCCGCGCGCGAGGTGCTTGTCGCGCGCATCCGGCGTACCGCCACGGCTGACTTTTGCCGACTTCTCGCGCAGGTCGTCGACCAGCGTGCGCATCGCTGTCGCGTTGGCGCGAAAGTCGTCGGCGCGGACGTTCAGCTTCGAGCGAATCACCGACACTCAGAATCCTCCGGTTTCGAGCCAGCGTTCGAGTTGGGGCAGCCGGTCGGTTCCCCAGAAGTGCTCTCCGTCGACGGTGATCCAGGGCGCGCCGAACATGCCGACGGCGATGGCGGCATCGGTCTCCTGGCGCAGCTTGTCCTTGGTGGCCTGGTTCTCGATCGCCGAAGACAGCGCGACCGGGTCGACCCCCAGCTTGGCGGAGATGTTCAGCATCACCGCCGACTCCGAGATGTCGCGCCCGTCGACGAAGTAGGTGCGGAACACGCAATGCGCGAAGCGGCGCGCAAGCTCTTCATCCTGTCCCAGCAGCCAGTAGTAGGCCCGGGCCGGCACCTGCGTCGCCACGGGGAAACGCATTGGCATGCGGAAGGGAATGTCGTGGAAGCGGGCCGATCGGGCGAAGTCGCGCAGGCTGTAGTCATGCATGCCCGGCTGCCGCATCACCGGGACGGTACCGAAGTGCTTGAAGATGGCGCCGAGCAGCACCGGCTTCCAGGCGACCGCGCGGCCATGGCGCTCGGCCAGCGCGTCGATCTTTTCCGCGGCGAGATAGGAATACGGCGAGGCGAAGTCAAAACGGAACACTATCGGTTCGGCCATGCTGTCCCTCCAACTATTCTTCTATTGTTCTGCGATGGCTCTTCCTAAACCCACCACCTCGGTGCCACTCGCGAGCTCGACCTGGAGGCGGCACTCCTCGACCGCCGCCAGCAGGCCGCCCCAGGTGCCCTGGTCCAGGGTCCACGCGGAGCTCGCGATCGG
>JAEHDA010000217.1 GCA_016880655.1 Rhodocyclaceae bacterium | reverse complement strand
TCTGGTTCGCGCTGATCGCCTGGTCGACGCTCGCCACCAAGCAGCATGTCGCCCTCGATCTGCTGGCCGGCATCGCGCTCGGCAGCGCATTCGCGCTGGCGTCGCTACAGCTGCGTCCCCGGGAGATCACGTCATGATGGGCAAACACCGTATCCTGATCGGCATCCTGGCCGCCCTGCTGGCCGGCAGCGTCCGGGCCGAACCGGTCGAGGCGCTGCCGAAGCTGAACATCGACATCCGCGAGACTTCGGTTTCCGGGCTGTCGTCGGGCGGCTTCATGGCGGTGCAGTTCCAGGTGGCGCACTCCGCCATCGTCAAGGGTGCGGGCATCGTCGCGGCGGGTCCCTACTGGTGCGCACAGGGCAGCGCGCTCACCGCCACCACGCGCTGTTCCTGCACGCTCGATCCCGCGCACCGGATGTGCGACGTCACGGCCACCAGCGCCGACGTAAAGGCTCTCGTCGCCGCGACACGACGCTTCGCACAGGACGGACTGATCGACGATCCTCTGCACATGGCCCGACAACGCAGCGCCCTCATCGCCGGCGGCAAGGACCGCACCGTGCCGCCCGCCGTGGTCGGCCAGTTGCGCGAATACCTGGCCGCGCTGGGCGCGCCGGCGCAGAACCTCTCGCTCGCCACGCTGGCCGAATCCGGCCACGGCCTGCCGACGCCCGCGTACGGGGGCGCCTGCGACGCCACCGGCGCGCCCTACCTCAACCGCTGCGATTACGACGCGGCGGGAAAACTGCTGGCCTGGATCTACGGCCCGCTCAAACCCGCCCGCACCGGCAAACCGCAGGGCCGCTTCGTCCGCTTCGACCAGCGCCCGTTCACGCCGACCCGCTTCGGCTTCACCTGGGGCTCCGGCCTCGACAGCAGCGGCTGGGCCTACATTCCCGAGGCCTGCGCGAAGGGTGAGGCCTGCCGCCTGCATATCGCCCTGCATGGCTGCCGCCAGGGCCAGAGCTACGCGCCCTTCAGCTGGACCGGCGGCGCGGTCTACGGCAAGACCTTCGTCGAGAACGCCGGCTACGACGCCTGGGCCGACACCAACCATCTGGTCATCCTCTATCCGCAGGCCGTCCCGGTCATGTTCCGCAACCCGAACGGCTGCTGGGACTGGTGGGGCTACACGGACGGCCACTACGCCGACAAGCGCGGCGTGCAGATCCGCGCAATCCGCGCCATGGTCGACCGGCTGGCCGCCGGCGCCCTGAACTAGCGCTTCATTGCCCCGATGCTCCCGCGCCGACGCCACGTTCCGCTGCTGATCGCCGTGCTGCTGGCCGGCTGCGGTGGCACGCCGGTCGTCGCGCCGGAACCGCCCGCCGGGCCGCCGCTGCCGCGCGACATGGCGCGCCGGGTCGACGGCCGGGTGACCACCGGCTGGCCGACGACGCTGGAGGAGCGCGAGGCCAGGGCCCGCATCGCCAGGTTGATCGGTCCGGCCGTCAAGGACCGCGCCGGCTGGGCCGAAGACCTGCATGCCGCCTTTGCCCACCTCAAGCTGGTACCGGCCGACGAGACCTATTGCGCGGCGATCGCCATCATCGAGCAGGAGTCGAGCTTCCAGGCCGATCCGGTCGTG
This sequence comes from Rhodocyclaceae bacterium, assembly GCA_016880655.1. Lineage (GTDB taxonomy): Bacteria > Pseudomonadota > Gammaproteobacteria > Burkholderiales > Rhodocyclaceae > Fen-999. The sequence goes on along the minus strand of JAEHDA010000217.1, from coordinate 3,744 downwards.
CCCGGCCTGCCCGACATCGTGCGCCGCGAACTGGACCGGCGCGCCGAGCGCTTCGGCATCCCGAGGTTCCTGATCGCCTCGGCGCTCAGGACCACTTCGCCGAACGGCCGCAGCTACGAGCAGCGCATCGACACCCTGCGCACCGAGAAGCAGCTCAGCGAGCTGTTCGACGACATGATCAGCGAGCTGCCGCTCGGCCGCCAGCTGCTCGCCGACTACAACCCGGTGCACACCGGCGGGCCGATGCAGGTCGGCGTCACCTTCGCCGAACAGCACGTGCAGGAGCGGCGCTATCCGTATCCGGTCCCGCGTGCGCTGCGCGACGAAGTGTTCACCCGTCGTGGCGGCCTGTACTTCGGCAGCGCCATGCTGCTCGACTATCCGGCGCCCTACGACGAAGTGGTGTACCGCTTCGCCGACTACAACGCCGGCCGCTATGCCAGCCGCAATGCCGCCTTCCAGGCCGCGCTGACCCGCTGGAGCGGCCGCCCGCTGGTGCCCGACGGCGACCTGCTGCGCTACCAGAACGGCAAGCCGGGCGAAACGCCGAGCCAGGTGGAAATCGTGCTGCGCTCGAACGCGGCGGCGCTACAGATGTCGGCGACCGAGATCCGCCGCGACCTGCTGCTGGAAAAGTCGGCTGCTTTCGGCCAGAGCCCGCTCTACGCGCGCGTCTTCGCGCTGGCCGACAAGGCGGTCGGCAGCGCCCTGCCGCGCCAGATGCTGCCGCGCATCGACCTCGACAGCCCCAAGTTCGAGCGCAAGCTCACCACCGCCGGTTTCGCCCGCCGCGTCGCCCAGCGGCACCAGGCCTGCCTGGCGCGGGCCGCGGGTTCGTAAGCCGGGTGGCGTACCGCCACGGCTGACTTTCTCTCAGCGCAGCAGTTGCGCCTTGAAGAAAGCCACGAAGTCGGCCATGAACTCCGCCATCTGGCCATCGCGACTGCCGACGCGCGTGCCGCGGCTCAGGAACGGCCGGACCAGGTCGGCAACGGTCCGTTCGTCGGCGCCCGGCAGCGGCTTGCCGGTCCACGGATCCTGAAGGACGCCGCGCGCGTCGAAATAGATGATCGGCGCATTGAGCGCCTTCACCGCATTCGGTATCTCCTGCGGCGAGAGGCTGTAACCGAAGCCGTGGTCGGCATTGCGGAACATCCGCAACGACACCTCCGGGTTGTGCGCCTTCATCGCCCCCTGATAGGCCTGGCACTGTACCGGGCCGGTCCAGACGTCGGCATCGCCGACCGCGAAGCGCACCGCCGTCGGCGCCGTGCGGGGTTCGGCAAACTGCGCGCCGCACCATGGCCAGCCCGACAACACGGCGCGCAGCGCCTTGCCGGGACCGAGCACGGCGCTGGCGACCGGCGTCACGGCCGCCTGCAATACCGCCAGCCCGCCGCGGCTGTAGCCCATCGCGCCGATGCGGGAAGCATCGACGTCGGCTTCGCGTTCGAGCGCGCGCATCGCCGCGAAGACATCGTAGGTCGACGCGGCGAAGGAGACCTGGTCCTGGTCCGCGATGGTGTCGCGCACGCCGCGGCCGCCGAACGGGTCGATCAGCAGCACCGCCAGCCCCGCTTCGTTGAGGGCATTGGCATGCGCCACCATCGACGAGCTGACGCCGCCCGAACCGGGCGCGATGATCACCGCCGGCACGCGACCCTTGCGCCGCGGCATGAAGAGCTTGGCATGCAGCGTCACCGCCTGTAGCGGCCGCCGCTGGATGATGTCCTCGTAGCTGCGCGGATTGGCGCTGGCGAAGCTGATCGGGCGGCCGACCACGCCGTTGGCGAGCGTGACGGTTTGCGCCTCGAACGACGGTTCGGCGCCGGCGAGCGTCGCGCCGAGCGCGGCAGCGGCGGCGATGGCGCGACCGATCCAGCGGCGCGGCGACATCAGGCCATCGCCCCGTTGATCGAGATTACCTGGCCGGAAATGTAGGCCGCCGCATCGGAGGCGAGGAAGGCGACCAGGTCGGCCACTTCGTCGGGCTGGCCGGCGCGCTGCATGGGCACGAGCTTCCTGATCGCTTCGGCGTCGAACACGCCCTCGATCATGCCGGTGTCGATGATGCCCGGCGCCACGGCATTGACCGTGACGCCGCGGCTCGCCACCTCCAGCGCCAGCGACTTGGTGGCCGCGTGCAGCGCACCCTTGGCGGCCGCGTAATTCACCTGGCCGCGGTTGCCGACGATGCCGGCCACCGAGGTGATGTTGACGATGCGCCCCCAGCGACTGCGCAGCATCGGCATGGTCAGCGGCTGGGTGACGTTGAAAAAGCCGTTCAGCGAGACGTCGATCACGCTCGCCCACTTCCCGGCCGACATGGCGGGAAACACCGCATCGGCGTGGATGCCGGCGTTGTTCACCAGCACCTGGATCGGTCCGGCTTCGAGTTCCTTTTCCAGCGCGGCCTTCGTCGCTGCGGCATCGGTGACGTCGAAGGCGATGGCGCGCGCCGAACCGCCCGCGGCGCGGATCTCCGCCGCGACGCTTGCCGCGCGATCGAGGTTGCTGTTGGCATGCACCAGCACGTCGCAACCCGCGGCGGCGAGCTTGCGGCAGATGGCCGCGCCGATGCCGCCGCTGCCGCCGGTAACCAGGGCGCGTCTCATTTCAATGCCTCCGCATCGAGGATCACGGCGGCGCGGCCGGACAGCAGGAGCTTGCCGTCGCCGCGCACTTCGAATCCGTACAGTACGTTGTTGCCGTCGCCGGAGAGTCGCTCCGCTGCGATGTCGAGGTCGGCGGCGACATCGTCGAGCCGGTCGACCTTGAACTCGACGCCGCGCGCACTGGCGAGGAAGCCCTGGCGCGGCGCACCGTCGGCGCCGGCCAGCAGCGCGCCATGCACCGCCATCGCCTGCGCCGCGTATTCGATGCCGCAGGCGACGCCGAGCCGGCCGTTGTCCCTGAGCGGATTGTCGGCGGCGCGATGCGAGGAGGAAGCGCAGCGGATGCGCTCCGGCGACCATTCGACCACTTTGTCGAGCAGGCACATGCTGCCCTGGTGCGGAATGCGGGCGGCGATCCAGGCGCGATCTAGCAAGGCGCCACCTCGACCAGCAGTTGCAGCGGCGCAAGGTAGTCGAGGCTGGCCGTGCCGGCCTGCCCCCGCGCGACCAGTTGCAGCAGCGGCAGGGCGCGCATGGCGGGAATGTCGGTACGCAGCTTTTCCAGCGCGGCATCGCCCATGACGGCACCCGGCGTATCGCCATGGCTGACTTTTACGGCTGCCAGCGATTGCGCGCCGCGCGTCGGCGCGAGCAGCAGGGCGACGCCGCCGGCGTCGGGAACGGGACGTTTGGCGAAGATGGGCTCGGGATATTCGGCGTCGTAGGCGATCAGCAGGATCGGCGTCCGCATGGTCGCGACCTGCACCGCCGCCTCCAGCAGGCCGGCGGCGAAGCCGGCGTCGTAGGCGCACAGCACCTGGCTCGGCGCCATCGCGCCGGTGGCGATGCCCCAGTAGCCGGCGGCGGCGTTGTGCACCGAATTGTGGAAGCGGGTCGGCGAAACCTGGCGATCGTCCGAGGCCAGCGTCTCGCACAAGGCGTGGCAGTTGTGGCCGTCGCCGGAGGAGGAAGCGAATACCGTCGCCAGCGTCGCTGCGTCGGCGCCCGCGTGGCCCACGGCTTCCAGGCCGACGCCGAGCGCCGCCTTGACCAGGCGGCTGGCACGGCGGCGCTCGGCGGGCGGCAGCACCGCCGGCGGCGCCAGCAGCGTCGGCGCGGGCTGGTAGGC
>JAEHDA010000031.1 GCA_016880655.1 Rhodocyclaceae bacterium | reverse complement strand
TCTTGTCGTCGGCGAGCGAGGGCGAGGGCGCATCGTCGCCGGCATGCGCGATCCAGGCGGTTCCGGCCAGCGCGTCGACTTCGGCGCGGCCGTTGCGATAGGTCAGCAGGCGCTCCGGCGAGGCGCCGAGAAACACCTTGCCGCCGCGGCCGACGGCCCAGACGGCGCAGTCGGGATTGCGTTCCGCCAGTGCCGCCAGCGCCGACGTGGCCGCGATTTCGCGGCTTGCGGTCAGCCGGATGCTGCGGGTGAGGACGAGCTTGGCGAAGCGGCCCGATTCGATGGCCGCCAGCGCCGCGCCGCCGCGCGCCAGGAAAGCGAGGTCGGCCAGCGGCGCCGCCGTGCGCGCGAGGCGGGGAGGTGGCGTACCACCACGGCTGACTTTCAGCGCGGCCAGCAACGCGCGCCAGCGCGGCACCGCTTCGGCCGCGTCGGCGGTGGTGCAGGAGAAGGCGATGTCGGCTTTGCCGTTGGCTTCGCGCAGCAGCACGGCCGGGACGACGAGCGTGGCGTTGGGCAGCGGCGCACCGCCCGCCGAACCGAAGGCGAAGCCCGAAAACGCGACGGGGCGAACGTCGTCGTCGTGCAGCCAGTGCTCGCGCAATCCCTGCATGGCCGCGTCGAGCGCGGCGAAGCGCCCGCTGCCCTCGGTGTCGACGTGCAGGGTGCTGCCGAGGCCGGTGAGCGAGAGCCCGGTGTCGGGCCGCCGCCAATGGAACCAGTCGCCGTCGCCGGGGAGTCCTTCGGGCAATCGGGGCAGCGGCACGGACAGCGTCAGCACGCTGCCCGGCCGAGCGTCGCGCGCGAGGCGGTCGAGTCGCTGCCGAAGTCCTGTCCAGTCGATCACGGCGCCACCAGCGAGGACAAGGCGCGCCGATCCAGCTTGCCGCTGGCGGTACGCGGCAGGCCGGCGACGCGCAGGAAGCGGCGCGGCCGCTGGGCGCGTGGCAGGTGGGCGCGGCACCAGGCTTCCACCGTCGCCTCGCCGGCTTCGCCTTCGTAGACGGCGGCGACGATGTCGCCCCAGACCGGATCGGCCACGCCGGCCACGCCCGCTTCGCGGATGCCGGGACAGGCGGCGAGGCGCGACTCGACGTCGGCCGGATGGATGTTGATGCCGGCGGAGACCAGCATGTCGTCGGCGCGGCCGGTGACGCGGACGCATCCGTCGGCGTCGATCGTGCCGAGGTCGCGCGTCGGCAGCCATTCGCCCGCATTTCCCTGGCCGAGGTAGCCCGCCATGCGTGCCGGTGAGGCAACGTCGAGCGTACCGGCGCCCGCCACGCGCATGCGCACGCCCGGCAGCGGTCGTCCATCGAGCGTTGCCGTGGCGCAGGTCTCGGTCATGCCCCAGCTTGTCCTTATCGGCCAGCCGGCGGCACGGGCACGATCGAGCAGGGGCTCGGCAAGCGCCGCGCCGCCGACCAGCGCATGCCGCAAAGTCAGCGGTGGTGCCACGCCGGCATCGAGCAGCTTCGCCAGCATCGGTGGCACGAGGGAGATGTGGCTGACGCGCTGGTCGCGCAAGTCGCGCAGCACGGCCGCCGCGTCGAAGCCCTCATGCACCAGCGCGGTCGCGCCGGCACGCCAGCAGCGGTACGGGATCATGGCGCCGCCGACGTGAAAGAGCGGCAGGCAGGCGAGCCAGACATCGCCGGGCTTGAGGTCGAGTGCGCGGGCGCTCATGCGCGCGGCGGCGGCCACCGCCCGCCAGGGCAGGCGCACGCCCTTGGGCGCGCCCTCCGAGCCGCTGGTGGCGACGATGAGAGCGAGCCGCGGTGAGGCGGCGGTTTCGGCCAGCGCCAGCAAACGCCGGCGCTGCCCATCGTCCATGCCCGGCGGTAGCGGAAAGACCGTGCCGCCGCCGAGTCCGGCCGCGAGCAGCGCCAGCGCCGCATCGCCGGCCCCGCCATCGGGCGCGCCATCAGGCACGCACAAGCCGGCACGGGGTGTCAGTTCGCGGACTTCCCGATAGCTCAGGCGCCGTTGCGGCAGGATCAGGGCGGTCGCCCCGGGGTCGGCGCGGCGCAGCCAGTGCGGAAGAGGCAGCATGGAGCGATTTTACGGGCTTGGTTCCGGCGGTCCCATGAGTCAGATCAAATTGCCGGCGTCAGGCCGAGTCCGGGCGTATCCGGAAGCAGCATGCGCCCGTCGATGATCGGCAGCGGCGGCGCGACATCCGCGGCCAGCCAGTCGCTCGTGGCGAGCCCGTGCGCCGGCCCGCCAATGGCTGCGGCCAGGTGCGCGGCGGCGGCGACGCCGATGGCGGAATCGACGACCGAGGTCAGCACGACCTCGATGCCGGCCCGCTGTGCGCGTCGTGCCAAAGTCAGCGTTGGCAGCACGCCGCCGAGGCGCGCCGGCTTGAGCACGAAGCGGCGCACGGCGCGCGAGGCGAGCAGCGGCGCGACCCCCAGCGCCGGCAGCGATTCGTCGACCGCGATGGGGAAGGGCAGCGCGGCCTGCAACGCGCCAAGCGAGGCGCAGGTCGGCTCGGCGAGCGGTTCCTCGACGCCGTCCACGCGCAGATCAGGCAAGTCGGCAATGCCATGCAGGAAGCGTGTGGCATCGTCGTACGACCAGGCGCGATTCGCGTCCAGCCGCAGGAACAGCGTGCCACCGGCCGTGGCCGCAAGTTCGCGCAGCCGCGCCAGTTCCTCCTCGACCGGCGCGATGCCGACCTTGATCTTGCCGATGCGGAAGCCCTGCGCGGCAGCCGCC
>JAEHDA010000216.1 GCA_016880655.1 Rhodocyclaceae bacterium | reverse complement strand
TATCGAGCAGTTTGCCGGTACGGTCCACGACGGCGACCTTGCAGCCGGTGCGGATGCCGGGGTCGAGGCCGAGCGTGACGCGTGCGCCGGCCGGTGCGGCGAGCAGCAGGTCGTGCAGGTTGCGCGCAAAGACGCGGATCGCTTCTTCCTCGGCGCGCTCGCGCAGGCCGTTCATCAGTTCAAGTTCGAGGTGCAGCGAGAGCTTGACCAGCCACGCCCAGCGCGCGGTCTCCTGTAGCCACTTGTCGGTGGCTCGGCCTTGGTCCTTCAGCCCGAAGCGGTCCGCCACCATGGCGATGCACGGTGAACTTTCGGGCGGATCGCGCAGTTCCTGTTCCGTCTTGATGGCCAGGCGCAGGAAATCTTCCTGCCGGCCGCGCAACAGCGCCAGCGCGCGGTGCGAGGGAATGGCGGCAACGCGCTCGCGGAAGTCGAACCAGTCGCGGAACTTGGCGCCTTCGTTCTCCTTGCCCTCGACCACGGCCGACACGATCAGCGCGTGCTCGCGGAGGTGGCTGCGCATTCTTTCCAGCAGCGTGGCGTCCTCGGCGAAGCGCTCCATCAGGATCTGGCGGGCGCCGTCGAGCGCGGCTTTCACGTCCGGCACGTGCTGCTCCGGCGGCTCGGTGGCGGCATTGACGTACTTGGCTGCTTCCGTCTCGGGGACGAGCGTCGGGTCGTTGAACAGCGCGTCGGCCAGCGGCTCCAGGCCGGCTTCGCGGGCGATTTGCGCCTTGGTGCGCCGCTTCGGCTTGTAGGGCAGGTAGAGATCTTCGAGGTGCTGCTTGGTGTCGGCGTTCTCGATATCGTCCTTCAGTGCCGGCGTCAGCTTGCCCTGCTCGTCGATGGAGGCGAGGATCGCGGCGCGCCGCTCCTCCAGTTCGCGCAGGTAGCCGAGCCGCTCTTCCAGCGTGCGCAGTTGCGTATCGTCGAGGCCGCCCGTGGCTTCCTTGCGGTAGCGGGCAACGAACGGCACGGTGGCACCTTCGTCCAGCAGTTGCACGGCGGCGATGACTTGTTGCGGGCGGGCGCCGAGTTCTTCGGCGATGCGGTGAGCGATACGCAAATGAGTGGAAGGCAGCATTGGATGCGAGCTGAATCGGAAGAGGCCGCGCACCATAGCGCAGCCGTTGTGTCCGTTCAAGTGTTGCTTTTCGGTACCATTCGCGTGAAGACGGAGGAACGGACAAGAAATGCGCGTATTGGTTCTCGGCGGCGGCCTGGTCGGCATTGCCTCGGCATGGTACCTGGGCGAGCACGGCCACGACGTCGCGGTCGTCGACCGCCAGCCCGGCGTGGCGATGGAAACAAGTTTCGCCAATGGCGGACAGATTTCCACCAGCCATGCCGAGCCGTGGGCCAACCCGGGTACGCCCTGGAAGGCGCTGCAATGGCTGGGCCGCGAAGATTCGCCGCTACTCTGGCGGCTGCGTGCCGACCCGGCGCAGTGGGCGTGGGGGTTGCGCTTCCTGCGCGAATGTACGCCGGGCCGGACCAGCGCCAACATGGTCGCCATCCTGCGCCTTGCGCTCTACAGCCGGACGCTGCTCAAGGAATTGCGACCGTCCCTCGGCCTCGACTACGACCAGCAGGAGCGTGGCATCCTGCATTTCTATACAGACGAGGCGGAGTTCGCGCACGCCATCCCGCAAGCCGACCTCATGCGCCGGTATGGCTGCGAGCGGTTGGTGAAGACTGCGGCCGAATGCCTGGCCATCGAACCGGCGCTGGCGAGTTCGAGCGTGCCGATCGTCGGCGGCACGTTCACCGCGGAGGACGAATCGGGCGACGCCCACAAGTTTACGCAGGCGCTCGCGGATCGCGCTGCCGCGCGCGGCGTGGCTTTCCGGTTCGGGTCGGTGATCGAAGGGCTCGTGCGCGAAGGTGACCGTATCGTCGGCGTACGGCTGAGGAACGGCGAGACGCTAAGCGCCGATGCCTATGTCGTCGCGCTCGGCAGCTACTCGTCGCTGCTGATGAATCAACTGGGCATCTGTCTGCCCGTCTATCCGGCCAAGGGTTATTCGGCGACATTCGCGCTCTCCGGCGGCGGCGTCGCGCCGATGGTGAGCCTGACCGATGATGGCCACAAGCTCGTCTTCTCGCGGCTCGGGAATCGGTTGCGTGTCGCCGGCACGGCAGAATTCACCGGCTACGATACTTCGCTGAACGAGGTGCGCTGCCAGGCGCTGGTACGGCGGACGAAGGCCCTGTTTCCTCGCCTTGGCGCCTGGAACGACATAGAGTTCTGGGCGGGCCTGCGGCCGGCGACGCCCGGTAACGTGCCGCTGATCGGCGGCACGCGCATTGCCAATCTCTATTTGAATACGGGCCATGGCACGCTGGGCTGGACCATGGCCTGCGGCACGGGCAAGCTGCTGGCGGATATCGTCGGCGGCCGGTCGCCGGACATAGACCCGGCGGCGTACTCCCACGGGGATTCCCTCCGGTCACGCTACGGCTGACTTTTCAGTGCAGGTGGCGCGGCGCCGCCTCGGCCTGTTCCTCAGGGAGTTCGGCGTGGCTGGGCTCGCCGTCGGGATTGGGGTAGAGCGGGGCGCCGCAATCGTCGCAGTATTCCATCGGGAAGCGATGGTCGAGGGCGATGATTTCGCGTAGTCCCGCTTCGCTCAGAACGGCCTCGATCTGGGCCGGCATGTCGGCGGCTTCGTCCTCCGCTTCGAGCAGCGGCCAGACCACGCCGTGCACCACGTCGGTGGAGTCGGCGAGCGTGAAGCCGATGCGGAACTCTTCGATCTGGCGGTCGTAGTAGGGCGCCAGCACGGCGCGCAGGTCACTGGCGGCGATGTTGAGCGTCGTTTGCAGGAAGGCCACCGCGGCGCGCAGCGAGTAGGGCCGCGAGGCGCGGTCGGCCTCGCGGGCCGCGGCGTGATAGGGCTGCGGCAACAGCAACTCCATGGCACAGGCCGGCAGCAGGGGGCGCATCGCATCCCCGCCTTGCGCCCGCCACTGTTTGAGCGCTTCGGTGCGCGTGCCGTCGTCTTCCTGCCAGCGGAACAAGGCGGCACCGCGTGGCGCTGCCACGGCGCCGATCACATAGCGGGTGTCGGACAGGAAGTTGGTCGTCTCCGGCATGGCGGCCGTGTCGAGCTTGAGGTCCTTGCCGTGCAGCGCGGCCTTGGCCAGCTTCTCGGTCAGTTGCGCGGTTTCCGAGTAGCTCTGCGGGAGCTGGTCTGGACTCCACAGATAGTCGGTCAGGCCGAGCTTCGCATCGGCGGCCAGAACGTGCGCCTGTAGCTGAACCCGCAAAGCGGCGAGGTGTTCCGCGGCGATCGCGCCGGACGGGATCACGAAGCGTGACCACGCCAGCAGCGGGGCAGCGAACAGGACGACATCCTGGGCCGCGCCCGTATCGAGGCGCCTGCTTTCGCAGCAGGATTCGACCATGTCGGCCAGTTCGTCGTAGGCGCGGCCTCCCGCGCCATACAGGTGATCGAGGGTGCCGTTCAGGGTGGCGTCGTCACCATCGGCCAGCAGGCGATCGATTGCGGCGGTCAGGCGTTTCTGCCAGAACTCGTCTTCGATGCGGCTCGACGATTGCGCTGCGCTTCCGGCGAGCCGGATCAGTTCCTCGGTGGCGGGGTTGTGCTTGGTGCGGCGGGAAAAACGGTTGCGTTTCATGATGTTGCCTGGGGGCAGGCCAGTGGCGCCCCATGGGGGAGGTGCCGGCATTCTAGCAGTTCGCATTTGGCCGGCCCGGCCGGGAAGTGGCTGCTAGAATGCGACAGTTTCGTTACAGCCGGTGATCCCATGTTCTCTCGCTTGATGCCCCAGGAAGGGAAGTTTTTTGACCTGTTCAATGCACATGCAGAGCTGATCGCCGAGGGTGGCCGCGAACTGGGTGCGCTGGTCGATGCGTTGGTCGACGGCAGCGGGGACACGATGGCTCATACGCGGGCAATCGACGAGATCGAGAATCGCGCCGACAAGATCACCCACGAGACCGTCGCGCTGCTGCACACCACCTTCAACACGCCGCTCGACCGCGACGAGATCCACAAGCTGATCACGCGCATGGACGACATCCTGGACCTGACCCAGGATGTGGCTCAGTCGATGTACCTCTACGACGTACGCAAGCTGACCCAGGAAGCCTGCCACCTGTCGGACATCTGCGTCTCGTGCTGCGAGCGCGTCAAGTCGGCGGTATCACTGCTGAACAACATGGACAACGGCCCGGCCATCCTCAAGACCTGCGAGGAGATCGACCGGTTGGAGTCGGATGCCGACCGGGCGATGCGCACGGGCATGGCCAAGCTGTTCCGCGAGGAGCAGGACACTCGCCAGCTCATCAAGCTGAAGGCGATGTACGAACTCCTGGAGACCATCACGGATGCCTGCGAGGACGTGGCGAACATCATCGAAGGCATCGTTCTCGAGAATTCCTGATCCATGTCGGGCATTGAAATCAGTCTGACGGCGGTGGTGGTGCTGGTGATACTGGCGCTCGCCTTCGACTTCATGAACGGCTTCCACGACGCGGCCAATTCGATCGCCACGATCGTGTCGACCGGCGTACTGAAGCCCCAGCAGGCGGTGGCCTGGGCGGCCTTCTTCAACGTCGTCGCCGTCGCCGTCTTCCAGTTGAAGGTGGCCAGCACCATCGGCAAGGGCACCATCGACCCCGCCATCGTCGACCACTACGTCATCTTCGGTGCGCTGATCGGCGCCATCATCTGGAACATCGTCACCTGGTACTACGGCATACCGTCGAGTTCCTCGCATGCGCTGGTCGGCGGCCTGGTGGGCGCTGCGCTGGCCAAGTCGGGCACCGGTGCCTTGATCTGGGCCGGCATCGGCAAGACCGTCGCCTTCATCTTCATCGCGCCGTTGCTGGGGTTCACGCTCGGCTCGCTGCTGATGGTGATCGTCGCCTGGATATGCAACCGGACCACGCCACGCAAGGTGGACAAGACCTTCCGCCGCTTGCAGCTCGTCTCGGCCTCGCTCTACAGCCTCGGCCACGGCGGCAACGACGCCCAGAAGACCATCGGCATCATCTGGATGCTGCTGATTGCGGCCGGCATTTCGCAATCGAACGAGAGCGTGCCCACCTGGGTGATCGCTTCCTGCTACATCGCCATGGGCCTGGGCACCATGTTCGGCGGCTGGCGCATCGTCAAGACCATGGGCCAGAAGATCACCAAGCTCAGGCCGGTCGGCGGTTTCGCGGCCGAGACGGGCGGGGCGATCACGCTGTTCATGGCCACGGCGCTCGGCATCCCCGTATCGACCACGCACACCATCACCGGCGCGATCGTCGGCGTCGGTTCCACCCATGGCGCCCGCAACGTGCGCTGGGGTGTGGCCGGCGGCATCGTCTGGGCGTGGATACTCACGATTCCCGCGACCGCGCTGATTTCCGCCATCGCCTGGTGGCTCGGACAGGCTCTCCTGTAGTTCTTGCGGTCAGGCCATGACCGACCGCGTCGCTCCCGGCCCTGCCGCCTTCGCCATCATGGTGCTGCTCTGCGCCATCTGGGGCCTGCAGCAGGTGGCCATCAAGCTGACCCTGGCCGGCATCGGCCCCATCCTGCAAGTCGGTCTCCGCTCCGCCATCGCCGCCGTGCTGGTGTTCGGCTGGGCGCGCCTGCGCGGCATCGCGCTGTTCCCGGCCGACGGCTCGCTGAAGCCGGGCCTGATTGCAGGGACGCTGTTCGCGCTCGAATTCGTCTGCATCTACGCCGGCCTCGAATACACCGACGCCTCGCGCATGGTGGTCTTCCTCTACACCGCACCGTGCTTCACC
>JAEHDA010000215.1 GCA_016880655.1 Rhodocyclaceae bacterium | reverse complement strand
TGCACTTCTCGAAGCTCAAGAAGCTTGGCCATTGGCAGGTGCAACTCAATGGCAGGCTGTTGGGCATTTCCTGGGTCCGCATGCTGTCGAAATCTTCGGACGAATACCTGTACCGATACCATGTCGGTGACGGCGCGACGAAGCAGTTCATATTCTCGTCCTTTGGCAACAAGGACACGGACGTGGGCGGCGTCGTGACGCCGTTCGTTCATTGGGCAGGGGACCTGGACAAGGACGGGAAGATCGATTTGCTGGTCGAGATCCCGTACAACCTGGACGACGGCGCGGACGCGCACTGCCAGGTCGCTTACCGGCTGTACCTGTCGTCGCAGGCGCTGGACGGAGAAGTCCTCCACAAGTCCGCCCAGACTTCCGGGCTGCAACCGGCTTGCGGCTGCCAGAGCGGACAGAGCGATCGTTAGCCGCTATCGGGCAGAAGCCGCCGCCCACCCTCAGCCCGTCACGCCGAACTGACCGGGCCGAGCGGGATTCCGGCCGTGCGGAACCTCGGCGGCGAAGACTTGTCGCACTCATGCGACGGTTGCGTCGCTACCCCTTGCTGGACAAGACTGCCCGCTTTCGCCATTACCCGGCGGCGCGCCGCAGCCGTCGTCGTTTTCCTGCTGGAGAATGCGCATGATCACAGCCTTGCTCGACCTCATGGGCGCCTGCTACCAGGCCGGCAATCCGAACCAGATGGCGATCGTTGCCCGCAGCATCCTGGCCTCGGTTCCCGAGGACATCGTCGCCTTGCAGTTCCTCGGCCTGGCGCTCTACCAGATGGGACGCCTTGATGCCGCGCGACTGGTGTTCAGCCGGGTTTGCGCCCGCCCGAAGAAACGGCGGCGGATCGACCGGGCCACCACGGGGGAAGCAGCGGCGGCCACCCTCTATCGCGAGGCCAGCGCGCCTGCCGCCGGCCTCAGCGAGGCTTGGCGGCACATCGCCCACGCCATGCGCAATCTCGGTTTTCGCAGCGGGGCGGCCCGCGCCTACCGGACCTCGCTGGCGGCGAAGGGCCTCGTCCTCCAGGCCGGCACCGAAACGATACCCGTCTGCGGCCAAACACATCCGCAAGCCGGTTGAGCGGCTCCCGGTCTACGCCGCCCGCCGTCCCGACCAGGCGGCGGGAACCAGCATGCCCGGCGAGAAGCCGGTGACCAGCGCGGTACCGACAATCACCACTGCGGCGCCGGAAAGCGTGTGCCAGCCGACCGCCTCGTCGAGAATCAGCCAGCCGAACAGCACGCCGAACAGCGGAATCAGGAAGGTTACGGTCAGCGCGGGCGCCGCGCCGATGTCACCGATCAGGCGGAAATAGAGCAGGTAGGCCACGCCGCTGCACAGCACGCCCAGCGCCAGCACCACGACGGCGATGCCCACGCCGGGTATGGCCGGCGTGGGCACGAAGGCCAGGAGCGGCACCATCAGCAGGCTCGCCCCCCACATGCTGCCGTGGGCATTGGCGAACGGCTCCACCGCCGCGGCCGACTTCGCGTAGTTGCTGGCCAGCGCATAGCAGAACGCAGCGCCCAGCGAAGCCGCGATGGCCAGCCCCGCGCCCGTCTGCACGGCCACGCTGTCGAAGCCGACCAGCAGCGCCACGCCCGTCACGCCCAGCCCCAGCCCTGCGAGTGTACGGCCCGAGAGTGGCGCGCCGCCCCAGGCCGCCGCGATCAGCGCTCCCCACAGCGGCGAGGTCGCATTGAGGATCGACAGGATCGAAGCCGGCAGCGTAAGCGCCGCGTAGCCGAACAACAGGAAAGGCAGCGCCGAATTGACGAAGCCGAGGATCAGGTAATGCCGCCAGTGCGCCCGCCACATCAGCGGCCGCCGCCACCACCTGCCAACCGCGGCCAGGAACAGCGCCGCCAGTACCACGCGCACCTCCATCAGCATCACCGGCCCCAGCGCCGGTGCGCCGACGCGGATCAGTAAGAACGACCCGCCCCAGATGGCGGACAAAACGAACAAACGAACCAGGCTGCCGGCATCCATTGCTCAACTCCGAACGAGGCGCACAGTATCGGCGAAAAGTCGGTCATCATGGCCAAGTCGCCCGCCATGTCCCATACTGGGATATGGGTATCGCAGAACAACACGAACTGGTTTTCCGGGCTCGCGGCCTGACCAAGATATACCGCATGGGACAGGTGGAGGTACCGGCCCTGCGCGGCATCGACCTCGAACTGTTTGCCGGCGAGCTGGTGGTGTTGCTCGGCCCTTCCGGCAGCGGCAAGTCGACGTTGCTGAACATCCTCGGGGGACTCGACACGCCGAGTTCCGGTGAGGTCTTCTACCTCGACCACAACCTCACCGAAGCCGGCGAAAGCGACCTGACGCAGTTCCGCCGCGACCACGTCGGCTTCGTATTCCAGTTCTACAACCTGATTCCGAGCCTGACCGCGCGCGAGAACGTCGCCGTCGTGACCGAAATATCGCAGGCGCCGATGCGGCCCGAGGAGGCGCTGGCGCTGGTGAACCTGGGCGAACGCCTCGACCACTTCCCGGCGCAGCTGTCCGGCGGCGAGCAGCAGCGCGTCGCCATCGCCCGCGCCATTGCCAAGAACCCGGCGGTGCTGCTGTGCGACGAGCCGACCGGCGCGCTCGATTCGCAAACGGGCGTGGTGGTACTGGAGGCCCTGGAGAAGGTTAACCGCGAGTTGGGCACGCTCACGGTGCTGATCACGCACAACGTCGGCATCGCCGACATGGCCGACCGCGTCGTCCGCCTGAGCGACGGCCACATCGTCGAATCCCGCGCCAACCCGGCCAAGCGGCCGGCGCACGAATTGAGCTGGTGACGAGGAGCTGGTGATGATCGCCGCGCTGAACGTGCTGAGCGCCCTCGACCGCAAGCTGCTGCGCGACCTGTGGCACATGCGCGGCCAGGTACTGGCCATCGCCGCCGTGATCATGGGCGGCGTCGCCACCTTGGTGATGTCGTTGTCGACCTACGACTCGCTGACCACCACGCGCGACCGCTTCTACCGCGACTACCGGTTCGCCGAGTTGTTCGTCAATCTCAAACGTGCGCCCGAGCCGGTGGCTGAACGCCTGCGCGAAATTCCCGGCATCGACCGCCTGGAGACCCGCGTCAGGGCCGGCGTGAAGCTGGAGGTGGCGGGGTTCGCCGACCCCATCACCGGCATGCTGCTGTCGGTACCCGATAGCGGCGACGCGCTGCTCAACGGCCTGCACATGAAGCGCGGCCGCATGGTTCAGCCATATAGCGGCGACGAGGTCGTGCTGTCCGACACCCTCGCCGACGCCCATCGCCTGGAGCCGGGCGACCGCATCGCCGCCATCATCAACGGCAAGCGCAAAGCGTTGCGCGTGGTCGGCGTCGCCGTTTCGCCCGAATACGTGTACCAGATCGCACCGGGCTCGATGTTTCCGGACTTCAAGCGCTACGGCGTGCTCTGGATGGGGCGCAATGCCCTCGGCGCCGCCTACGATATGGAGGGCGCCTTCAACAACGCAACCGCGACGCTGGCGCGCGGCGCGTCCATGCAGGAGGTACTCGACCGCGTCGACGCCATCCTCGGCCCCTACGGCGGTACGGGGGCCTATCCGCGCAAGGACCAGTTCTCCAACCGCTTCCTGTCCGAGGAACTCAAGCAGTTGCAGACTACCGCGACGATCTTTCCGGCCATCTTCCTCGGCGTCGCCGCCTTCCTGCTCAACGTGGTAATCAGCCGGCTGATTGCGCTACAGCGCGAGCAGATCGCGATCCTCAAGGCCTTCGGCTATACCCATCTGGCCATCGGCTGGCACTTCGTCAAGCTGGTGCTGGTAGTGGTCGCGCTAGGCGTAGCGGCGGGCACGGCGCTGGGCGCCTGGTTCGGCCGCTGGCTGGCGGACGTTTACCAGGAAACCACCTTCCGCTTTCCCTATCTCGACTACCTCCTGAACGCAGGCACGGTGTTGATGGCCCTGCTGGTCAGCGCCAGCGCGGCCATCACCGGCACCCTGTTCTCGGTGTTCCGCGCCGCGCGCCTGACACCGGCCGAAGGCATGCGGCCGGAGACGCCCACGGTCTATCGCGCCACCGTGCTCGAACGCATCGGCCTACAGCGCTGGCTCAGCGCGCCGACGCGCATGATCGTGCGCCACATCGAACGGCGCCCGGTCAAGTCGCTGCTCACCGTGCTCGGCATCTCCTGCGCCTGCGGCCTGATGATGGTCGGCAACTACCAGAAGGGCGCCATCGACTTCATGGTGGACGTGCAGTTCCGCCAGTCGGCGCGCGAGGATCTCGCCCTCACCTTCATCGAGCCGACCTCGGGCAAGGCGCTGCACGAGCTGGCGGCGCTGCCGGGCGTGATGCACGTCGAGGGTTTCCGCGACGTGCCGGCCATGCTGCGCTTCGAGAACTACAGCTACCGCTCGGCGATCTTCGGCATCGAGCCGGAAGGGCGGCTGCACCGCTCGCTCGACCGCGATCTACAGCCGGTCCGCCTGCCTGCCAGCGGCGTGGTGCTGACCGACCACCTGGCCAACAAGATGCTGCACGTCAAGCCCGGCGACCTGCTGACGGTCGAAGTGCTCGAAGGCAAGCGCCAGGTCGCGCAGGTGCCCGTGCTCGGCATCACCCAGCAATTTCTCGGCGTCTCGGCCTACATGCGTCAGGAATCACTGAACGAGTTGCTGCACGAGGGCAACGTGCTGTCGGGCGCCTATCTCGCCCTCGAGCCCGGCGCCGAGCAGGCGGTCTATGCCGAGCTGCACGAGCGGCCGCGGGTGCTCGGCATGGTGGCCAACGCCTCGGCGATCCGCAGCTTCTACGCCACCATCGGCGAGTTCGTGCTGTTCTACAACCTGGTGGCCTCGCTGCTGGCCGGCGCGATCGGCTTCGGCGTGGTTTACAACAGCGCGCGCATCGCACTCTCCGAGGGCGGCCGCGAGCTCGCCAGCCTGCGTGTGCTGGGCTTCACCCGCGGCGAGATTGCCTATATCCTGCTCGGCGAACTCGCCGTGCTGGCGCTGGCCGCCATACCCGTCGGCATGCTGGTCGGCATCGGCCTGGTGGGCATCCTGGTCCAGGCGTTCGAGAGCGAGCTGTATCGGCTGCCGCTGATCCTCAACGCCGACAACTATGCCAGCGGCGCTGCGGTGATCGTCGTCTCGGCGCTGCTGTCCGGATGGCTTGTCTGGCGCAAGCTCGGCAAGCTGGACCTGGTGGCGGTACTGAAGACAAGGGAATAGGGAGGCCGGCAGGACAACATGTTCACGCGCGCACGCATCGGATTCACGCTCCTCGGGCTCGCCGTCGCCGGCGGCCTCGTGCTCGGCTTCCTGCCGCGCGCGGTGCCCGTGGAAACGGTCGCGGCAACCAGGGGGCCGTTGCAGGTGACCGTCGAAGAGGAAGGCAAGACGCGGGTACGCGACCGTTATGTGATCTCGGCGCCCGTGACCGGCCATGTCCGACGCATCGAGCTGAGCGTCGGCGATGCGGTCAAGGCCGGCCAGACGGTGGCCGTGATCGAGCCGGTACGGTCGAGCGCCCTCGATCCGCGTTCGCGCGCCGAGGCAGCGGCCGCACTGCGGGCCGCCGACGCAACGGCGGCCGCCGCGCGCGACAAGGCCCGCGCCGCCGCCGTGCAGGCCGAGCTGGCACGCCAGGAGCTGGCGCGCGCCGACTCGCTGCGCCGGTCGAAATTCGTTTCCGAACAGGCCGTGGACAAGGCGCGCTCGGAATTCGACCGCAGCCAGGCCGCGAAATCTGCGGCGGACCACGATGTCAGCGCCGCACAGTTCGATCTGGAACGGGCGCGCGCGGTGCTCGCCTACGCCAATCCCTTGCAGGGGCGGGCACCGACCGACACGCTGGCGGTGTGCACACCCGTGGCCGCCAATGTGCTGAAGGTGGTGCATGAGAGCGAAGGCACGGTGCAGGCCGGTGCACCGCTGCTCGAGGTCGGCAGTCCGGAGTCGCTGGAAGTGGAGGTCGAGGTGCTGTCCAGCAACGCGGTCAGGATTGCGCCGGGCGCGCGGGTTCTGTTCGACCGCTGGGGCGGTGACAAGGCCCTGGAGGGCCGGGTGCGCGTGGTCGAACCGACCGGCTTCACCAAGGTATCGGCGCTCGGCGTCGAAGAGCAGCGGGTGCGTGTGATTGCCGACTTCGCATCGCCGCGCGCCGATTGGCAGCGGGTCGGCGACGGTTACCGGATCGAGGCGCGCTTCGTGGTGTGGGAAAGCGCCGATGTCCTGCAGGTTCCGGCCAGCGCGCTGTTCCGCCACGACGGCGGCTGGGCGGTGTTCGTCGCCGACGGCGGCCGCGCCCGCCTGCGGCCGATCGAGGTTGGCCAGCGTTCCGGACTGCATGTCCAGGTCCTCTCCGGCCTGGATGTCGGCACGCCCGTCATCGCCCATCCCGACGACACGATCAGCGATGGCGCTCGCGTGAAGCCGCGCTAGGCGCCGCTACAGGACCGCGTCGCGGCCGATGCCGGCGTGCAGCAGGTGGCGGCGCAACTGGCCGAGCGCTTCGAGCTGTATCTGCCGCACCCGCTCGCGGGTGACGCCCAGGTCGTTGGCGAGCGATTCGAGCGTCGCCACGTCGTTGCCGTTGAGGCCGTAGCGGCGCTCGATCACCTGCCGCTGCTTGTCCGAGAGGCGAGTGACCCACTCGCCGATGCGCTGTTCCACCTCGGCATGCTCGAGGTGGCGGTCGGGCGCCTCGGAGCCGTCGTCGGCGATCGCATCCGCCACCGAAAGATCGGGATCGATGTCGAGCGGCGCATCGAGCGACGCGGTTCGCTCGTTATAGGCGAGCAGGTGGCGAACCTCGTCGACCGGGCGGTCGATCATGCGCGCAATGGTGCTGGCATCGGCGTGATGATCCGGATCGTCGTCGGATTCGAGCCGGCGCATGGCGCGCAGGACCAGATTGAGTTCCTTCACCACGTGGACCGGCAGGCGGATGGTGCGGGACTGGTTCATGATCGCCCGCTCGACGTTCTGGCGCACCCACCAGGTAGCGTAGGTGGAGAAGCGGAAGCCGCGTTCCGGATCGAATTTCTCCAGCGCGTGGATCAGGCCGAGGTTGCCTTCCTCGATCAGGTCGTCGAGCGGAATGCCGCGATGCTGGTAATGCTTGGCGATGCTCACCACCAGTCGCAGGTTGGCCTCGATCATGCGTTGCCGGGCGGCAAAGTCGCCCGCGCGCATGGCGCGCGCCAGCGTCACTTCCTCCCTGGCCGTCAGCAGCGACCTGGCGCCGAGTTCGTTCAGGTAAAGCTGGGTGACGTCATCGATGAACTCGACTTCACCGCCGGCCTCGACGACCGCCGCTGCGTCGGCGTCCTGATCCGCCGCGAGTTCGTCCGGGAAGCCGTCCTCGTTCACTAGCGCGGCGGCAGCAGCTTGACGGGATCGACCGGCTCGCTCTTGTGCCGGATCTCGAAATGCAGCTTGGCCTGGTCGGCATCGGAACTGCCGACCTCGGCGATCTTCTGGCCCTTGGTCACGCTCTGGTCGCGCTTGACCAGGATCTTGCTGGTGTGGGCGTATACGGAGATGTAGTCCGCATTGTGGCGCACGACGAGGAAGTCGCCGTAGCCGCGCAGGGTGCCGACGAAGGACACCTTGCCGGCCGCTGCCGCGTGGATGGGTTCGCCCTTGCGGCCGGCCAGATCGATGCCGCGGTTGGCTTCCTTGCCATTGCCACCCTCGACGAAGCCGCGCATAACGCTGCCAGCCACCGGCCAGGTCCAGTCAATGCCGTCGGTTGCGGCCGGCGCCGCAGGCGCGGGAGAAGGCGCGGCCGCAGGAGCGGGCGCCGGGGCCGCGGGAGTCGGTACCGGCGCGGCGTGCTCGGCCGGTTTCGGGGACTGCATGCCATCCATCGCCCGCGCCTGGGCCAACGCCGTATCGGAGTAGGCGACCTTGCCGCCCTTGGGCTCGCGCACCACGCCCCCGGCGGCGCCCGCCGTGACAGGACTCCTGCCGGCCGGCGAGGCGCCGTCGCCCACCACGACGATTGGCGCCGGCGCCTCGATCGGCTTGACCTCGACCACACCTTCCGGCGGCGTCACCCGCAGTTCCTGCCCGACCTCGACCCTGGTCTCGTCGCTCAGGTTGTTCCACGTAACCAGGTCATGGGTCGTCGCGCCGTGCGCAAGGGCGATGCGATAGAGGTTGTCGCCCTTCTTGACCACGTAGTATCCCGCGCGTGCCGGCGCTGCGGCGCCGCTGCCGCGCCCGGCTTCGACGACGACCGGCGCTCTGCCCTCGACAACGGGAACCGGCGGGCGGCTGCCGCAACCGGCCAGGGCCAACACTGTAGTCAGGCTGAGAACTCGCCACATTTCATTCAACTCCCGGCAATAGCGGCACGAAGCGCACCGGATCAAAACGCGTTTCGACCAGACCCTTGTCGGTCCGCTCGAACAGACACAAGGACTGGTCGATGGTTCCAACCGGCAGCATCAGGCGGCCGTCCGGTGCCAGTTGGTTCAGCAGCGCCTGCGGCACCGAGGGAGCCGCAGCGGCAACGATGATGGTATCAAAAGGCGCCGCCTCCGGGAGCCCGCCCATGCCGTCCGCATGCTTCAGCCGCACGTGGGACAGCTTGGCCGTGCGCAGGTTCTCGCGCGCCTGGGACAACAGCGGTGCGAGGCGCTCGACGGCATAGACCTGGCGGCTCAGGGTGCCGAGCACGGCGGCCTGGTAGCCGCAGCCGGCGCCGACCTCGAGCGTCTTGCCGAGCGATTCCCGTCCGGCCAGCAGCAGTTCGATCATGCGCGCCACCACGTAGGGCTGGGAGATCGTCTGGCCGAGAATCAGCGGCAGTGCGGTGTCTTCGTAGGCACGATGCGCCAGCGCGGGACCGACGAAGACGTGGCGCGGCACCGCCGCCATCGCCGTCAGCACGCGTTCGTCGCGGATGCCCTGCTCGCGCAGGCGTTCGATCATGCGCGTACGGGTACGCTGCGAGGTCATGCCGATGCCTTGCAGGACTGTCATTTCACCAACCATTCCTGGACCGTGCCGATCTGGCCGGCATGGGTCAGGTCGATTTGCAGCGGGGTGATCGAGACGAAGCCGCTGGCGACGGCGTGAAAGTCGGTGCCCTCGCCCGCATCGGCGGCTTCGCCGGCCGCACCGACCCAATACACGGTTTCGTCGCGCGGCGTGACCTGCGGCACGGCCTTCTCGGCCTTGTGGCGGCGGCCCAGCCGCGTCACCCGCAGGCCGCGCACCTCCGGCTCATCCGGGACGTTTATGTTGAGCAGCACGGGCTGGCCGAATTCCTGGCGCTGAAACCGCTCGACCATCTCGCGGGCAATGCGCGCCGCGGTGGCGAAATGGGCACCGCTCTTGCTGGCGAGCGAAATGGCGATCGAGGGCACGCCGAGCAGGTAGCCTTCCATCGCCGCGGCCACCGTGCCGGAATAGATGGTGTCGTCGCCCATGTTGGCGCCGAGGTTGATGCCGGACACCACCATGTCGGGCACATGGTCGAGCATGCCGGTCACGGCCAGATGCACGCAGTCGGTCGGCGTGCCATTGACGAAATGGAAACCGTTGGCGGAACGACGCAGGCGCAGCGGCCGGTCGAGGGTCAGCGAGTTGCTGGCTCCGCTCCGATCGCGCTCGGGAGCCACGACGGTGATATCGGCAATCGGCGCCAGGGCGCCGGCCAACGCCTCGATGCCCGGCGCGAAATAGCCGTCGTCGTTGCTCAGCAGGATGCGCATGGCGGCATGGCAGGAACACGTGTCATTGGGAATCGCGGCCTTGAGCCACTTGAGGCCGCAAGTATAGCGAATATGCCCAGCCCGGCCCTGCTGTCGTATCCCGACCGACGGATTCCCGAGGCTTGCAATCGCGAAACTTCATACGTATGATTCAAACGATCGTTTGAATCCTGCCAGACATGGGCGCCATGACCGAAGCCGCAATCGACAACCGCGATACCCGCGAGCGCATCCTCGATGCCGCCGAGGCGGTGTTCATGGCCTGCGGCTACGATGGTGCCTCCCTGCGCCAGATCACGGGCGAAGCGGAGGTCAACCTGGCGGCCGGCCATTACCACTTCGGCAGCAAGGAAGCGCTGTTCCAGGCGGTGCTCAACCGCCGCCTGCACGTACTCAACCAGGAGCGCCTGCGCGTACTCGACGAAATGGAAGCCAAGGCCGGCGGCGCGCCGCTGAAGCCCTCGCAGATCCTCGATGCCTTCTTCGGCACCCTGCTGCGCATGGCCATCGCGCACGGCGACCGCGGCCAGACCTTCCTGCGCCTGATCGGCCGCACCCTCACCGAGCCGGCAGAGTTCATCCGCACAGTACTTTCGAAGGAATTCGCGGATGTGCTGGAGCGCTACAAGGCAGCGCTGTTCCGCGCCCTGC
This sequence comes from Rhodocyclaceae bacterium, assembly GCA_016880655.1. Lineage (GTDB taxonomy): Bacteria > Pseudomonadota > Gammaproteobacteria > Burkholderiales > Rhodocyclaceae > Fen-999. Next base: position 11,639 of record JAEHDA010000215.1, on the reverse strand, counting down.
CCGAAGTGCCCAAGGAGGAAATCGTCTGGCGCTTCCATTTCATGCTCGGCGCCACCTCCTACGCCATCGCCGGTACCGACACGCTGCGCCTGGTCACCGACTGGCAGACCGGTGCGATCGACGACGATCTGGAACGGCTGCTGCCGCGCCTGATGTCCTTCCTGCTCGGCGGTCTGCGCGCACCCCTGCCCGCAGCCGCATCCCCGAATCCCCAACCCCGCGGCAACGGCCGCACCCGGAGGAAGAAACCATGACCGCTTCCATGATCCTCGTCGGCGTGTTGTCGGCACTGACTTTGGTGCTGATCATGCCGCCATTGCGCCGCGCACTGATCACGCGCCATATCTACGCGCTGTTCAAGCGCATCCTGCCGTCGATGTCGGACACCGAGCGCGAAGCGCTGGAAGCCGGCACCGTCTGGTGGGACGGCGAACTGTTCCGCGGCAACCCGGACTGGCGGAAGCTGCTGGCCTTGCCGACACCGAAACTGACCGCCGTCGAACAATCCTTCCTCGACATCGAGGTCAGCGAAGCCTGCCGACTGGTCGACGACTGGAAGGTCTCGCACGAGCAATACGACCTCTCGCCAGAGACCTGGCGCTACATCAAGGACAAGGGCTTCCTCGGCATGATCATCCCGAAGAAGTACGGTGGCCTGGAGTTCTCCGCCTATGCGCACTCACAGGTCATCATGAAGTTGTCGACCCGCTCCTCGGCGCTGGCCGTTTCGGTGATGGTGCCCAACTCGCTCGGCCCGGCGGAACTGCTGCTGCACTACGGTACCGAAGAGCAGAAGAACCACTACCTGCCGCGCCTGGCCAAGGGCCTCGAAGTCCCCGCCTTCGCACTCACCTCGCCGTGGGCCGGATCCGACGCCGCCTCGATTCCCGACAGCGGCATCGTCTGCAAGGGCATGTACCAGGGCCGCGAAGTGCTGGGCATGCGCGTCACCTGGGACAAGCGCTACATCACGCTGGCCCCGGTATGCACCCTCCTCGGCCTCGCCATCCGCCTCTACGATCCCGATGGCCTGCTCGGCAGCAAGAAGGATCTCGGCATCACCTGCGCGCTGGTGCCCTACGACCACCCTGGCGTCGAAACCGGCAACCGCCACCTGCCGCTCAACGCCGTCTTCGTCACCGGCCCGACGCGCGGCAAGGACGTATTCATGCCGCTCGACTTCATCATCGGCGGGCCGGCGATGGCTGGTCAGGGCTGGCGCATGCTGATGGAATGCCTGGCCGCAGGCCGCTCGATCTCCCTGCCCGCCTCCAACACCGGCATGGCCAAGATGACGGCGCGTGCCGTCGGCGCCTACGCCCGCGTGCGCAGCCAGTTCAACCTCGCCATCGGCCGCTTCGAGGGCATCGAGGAACCGCTGACCCGGATCGGCGCCTACACCTACCTGATGGATGCAGCCAGGATCATGACCGCCGGCGCGGTCGACCTCGGCGAAAAGCCCTCGGTCGTCTCGGCGATTGCCAAGTACCATGTCACCGAACGTGCCCGGCAGGTGGTCAATGACGGCATGGACATCATCGGCGGCAAGGGCATCTGCCTCGGCCCGTCCAACTTCCTCGGTCGCGCCTACCAGCAGTTGCCGGTCGCCATCACCGTCGAGGGCGCGAACATCCTGACGCGCAGCCTGATCATCTTCGGCCAGGGCGCCGTGCGCTGCCACCCCTACGTGCTGCCGGAAATGCATGCGGTGCAGAATCCGGATGCGCAGAAGGGCCTGGTCGATTTCGATGCCGCCTTGTTCGGCCACATCGCCTACACGATCAGGAACGGGCTGCGTTCGCTCTGGTATGGCATCACCGGCTCGCACACGGTTTCGGTACCCGACGTCGCACCCGAGACGCGCCGCTACTACCAGCAACTGACACGCTTCTCGGCCGCCTTCGCCTACATCGCCGACATCTCGATGATGGTCATGGGCGGCGACCTGAAGCGCAAGGAGAAGCTGTCGGCCCGCCTCGGCGACATCCTGGCCCAGATGTACCTGATGTCGGCGACGCTGAAGCGCTATGAAGCCGAGGGCCGCCAGCAGGACGATGCGCCGCTGATGCACTGGGCGGTCTGGGAGTGCATGTACCAGGCCCAGCAGGCCTTCGACGGCGTCATCGCCAACTACCCGAACCGCTTTTTTGCGTTCCTGCTGCACAAAGTCATCTTCCCGTTCGGCCATCCGTACGTGGTGCCGTCGGACCAGGTCGGCCATCAGGTCGCGAAGACGCTGATCTCGCCGTGCCCGTCGCGTGAGCGGCTGACCACCGATTGCTATCTGCCCGCCACCGCCGACGAGCCGGTCGGCGCGCTGGAACTGGCCATGGCCGCCACGGTCGAGGCCGAACCGATCGAGGCGAAGATTCGCCAAGCGGACCGCGCAGGCCGCTTCGAGAACAACCCGAGGGCCAACGTACGCGACATCGCCACCGTGGCGTTCGAGGCCGGCGTCATCACCGCGCCGGAGTATGAAGTCATGCGCCGACGCAACGCGCTGCGCGACATCGTCATCCGCGTCGACGACTTCCCCTACGACTTCGGCGTCGCGGGCGCCGCCAAGCCCGTCGAGGAAAGGCGGGCCGCGTGATGAATGCACCTGTCTACATTGTCGATGGCGCGCGCACGCCGTTCCTCAAGTCGAAGAACACGCCCGGCCCCTTCGCCGCCTCCGATCTGGCAGTACAGGCCGGCCGCGCGCTGCTGCTGCGCCAGCCCTTTGCGCCCACCGATCTGGACGAAGTCATCCTCGGCTGCGCCTCGCCCTCGCCCGACGAGGTGAACATCGGCCGCGTGCTTGCGCTGCGACTGGGTTGCGGCGAGAAGGTGCCCGGCTGGACGGTGATGCGCAATTGCGCTTCGGGCATGCAGGCGCTCGATTCGGCCATCGCCAACATCCGCTGCGGACGTTCGCAACTGGTGCTGGCAGGCGGTACCGACGCGCTGTCGCGCGCGCCGCTGCTGTTCTCCGATGCGATGGTGCGCTGGCTGTCGGGCTGGTACGCGACGAAGACCGTCGGCCAGAAACTCGCTGCGTTGCGCGGCTTCAGGCTCGGCTATCTCGCGCCGGTACTCGGCATCGTCAAGGGACTCACCGACCCCGTGGTCGGCCTGATGATGGGGCAGACGGCCGAGAACCTTGCGTGGAAGTTCGGCATTTCTCGCCGAACCATGGATGAGTTCTCCGCCGAGAGCCATCGCCGCGTCCTCGCGGGACGTGCCGCAGGTCATTACGGCGAGATCGTGCCGCTGGTCGATGAGAAGGGAACGATCCACGCGGAGGACGACGGCGTGCGCGAGGACTCGACGCCGGACCGGCTCGCCAGGCTGCGGCCGGTGTTCGACAAGCCCTACGGCAATATCACCGCCGGCAACAGCTCGCAGATCACCGACGGCGCGGCGCTACTTCTGCTCGCTTCAGAAGAAGCGGTGAAACGCTGGAACCTCACACCGCTCGGCCGCATCACCGACAGCGAATGGGCCGGCCTTGACCCGGCACAGATGGGCCTCGGACCCGTGCATGCGTCGACGCCGATCCTGCAACGTCATGGCCTCGGACTCAACGACCTCGATGCCTGGGAAATCAACGAAGCCTTCGCTGCACAGGTGCTCGGCTGCCTGGCCGCGTGGGAAGACGAAACCTACTGCAAGGAGCAGCTCGAGCTCGATGGTGCGCTCGGTACGCTTGATCGCAGCAAGCTCAATGCCGACGGCGGCGCCATCGCCCTCGGCCATCCGGTCGGCGCTTCCGGCGCCCGCATCGTCCTGCACTTGCTGCATCGCCTGCAATCCGGCCAGAAGGGCATCGCCACCATCTGCATCGGCGGCGGCCTCGGTGGCGCCATGTTGGTGGAAAAATCATGAACCTGAACCACTGGAAACTCGAACGCGACGCCGACGGCATCGCCTGGGCGACGCTCGACAAGGCCGGCGCCAGCACCAACATACTGTCTGCCGACGTTATGGCCGAACTCGCGCAACTGCTCGACGAATGCGACCGCGAGCCTCCGAAGGGCCTGATCTTCCGTTCCGGCAAGGAGGCTGGCTTCATCGCCGGCGCCGACATCGAAGAGTTCGCGCGCCTCGACAGCGCCGAAGCGGCACGCGCCCTGGTCGCGCGCGGCTGGGATCTCTACAACCGATTGGCCGCGGTCCGCTACCCGACGCTGGCGCTGGTGCGTGGCCACTGCATGGGCGGCGGCACCGAACTGTCGCTGGCCTGCCGCTACATCGTGGCGGTCGACGAGCCTTCGACCAAGATGGCGCTGCCCGAAGTGATGCTGGGTATCTTCCCCGGCTGGGGCGGCATGAAGCGCCTGCCCGAGCGCGTCTCGCCGCCCGAGGCGCTGGACATGATGCTCAGCGGCCGCAACATCGATGCCCGCAAGGCGAAGCGCATGGGCCTGGCCGACGAATGCGCGCCGCCGCGCGTGGCCGAAGCGACCGCCCGCGGGCTGGTGCTGTCGGGCAAGCCGCGCAGGCCGCGGCCGCTGCTGCATCGCCTGATGAATGGACCTTTGAAGTCCTACGTCGCCTCGCAGGCAAGGAAACAGGTCACCAAGCGCGCCCGCCCGGAACACTACCCTGCGCCCTACGCGATCATCGACTGCTGGGCGAAGCACGACGGCAACGCATTGGCGACGCCCGATTATCTTGACCGGATCACCCGCACGTCGACCACGAAGAATCTGGTGCGGGTCTTCTTCCTGCAGGATCGCCTGAAGGCCTTTGGGAAAGAGTCAGCCGTGGCAGCACGCCACCTGCACGTGGTCGGCGCGGGCGTCATGGGCGGCGACATCGCCGCGGTGGCCGCCATGCGCGGAATGACCGTCACGCTACAGGACCAGTCGCTGGAACGCGTCGCCGCGGCCATCGGCCGGGCCGGCAAGCTGTACGAGCGCCGCATCAAGGACAAGCTCCTGCGCCGCTCGGCGCTCGACCGCCTGATCCCCGATCCGGAAGGCCATGGCGCCACCCGCGCCGACGTGGTGATCGAGGCGATCTTCGAGGACCTCGAAGCCAAGCGCAGCCTGCTCGCGGCGCTGGAAGCGAAGATGAAGCCGGATGCCGTGCTGGCCAGCAACACTTCCAGCCTGCGCCTCGAAGACATCGCAACCGCGATGCGGAGTCCGTCACGCTTGGTCGGCATCCACTTCTTCAACCCGGTGGCAATGATGCCGCTGGTCGAGGTCGTCGAAGCCAAGGGCGCCGACCAGGCAATGCTCGCCCGTGCCGCGTCTTTCGTGCGACAGATCGACAAGCTGCCGCTGCCGGTGAAGAGCGCGCCCGGTTTCCTGGTCAATGCCGTCCTCGGACCCTACATGCTCGAAGCGATGCGTTGCGTCGACGAAGGCATCGCGCCGGAAACGGTGGACGAGGCCATGCTCGCCTTCGGCATGCCGATGGGACCGATCGAACTGGCCGACACCGTCGGACTCGACATCGCCCTGGCCGCCGGCAAGCAGCTTGCCGGCGTGGCCGAGCCGCCACGCTGCCTCGCCGAGCGGGTCGGTCGCAATGAACTTGGCAAGAAGACCGGCCGCGGTTTTTACGCCTGGACGGACGGCAAGCCCGGCAAGGCCGCACCGGGGTCGGTTCCCGGCGATCTCGCCTCCCGGCTGGTGACGCCGCTGGTCGACCGCGCCCGCGCGCTGGTCGCGGACGGTATCGTCGCCGACGCCGACCTTGCCGACGCGGGAGTCATTTTCGGTACCGGGTTCGCGCCATTCACGGGTGGTCCGTTGAACTACGCGAGCGGGTTGGCCGGCGGTTGAATTCGGCAACAATACGGGTATTCTTCAACGGCGGCCGTCGCCTGGTCGCCACAAAACAACAAGCATCACGGAGGAGATGAGCCATGACCCGATTTGGACTGCCCGCCGTGCTGGTCGCGGCCATGCTTGTCGCTCTGCCGCTTCAAGCGGCCGAGGTTGCCGGTGTGCGTATCGACGATCGCGCCAAGGCCGGCAACTCCGACCTGGTCCTCAACGGGGCCGGCGTACGCACCAGGATCTTCTTCAAAGTCTATGTCGGCGCGCTCTATCTGCCTAAGAAAACGAACTCGGCAGCGGCGATCATCGACTCGAAGGAGCCTCGCCGCGTCGCCCTGCACATGATGCGCGACCTGGATGCGGACTCCCTGTTCGGCGCCCTGCTGGAAGGCTTGAAGAACAACCACGGCGAAGCCGATCTGGCCAAGTTGAAACCTGACACCGACCAGTTCGAACGCATCATGCGCGCCATCGGCAATGCCAAGACCGGCGACGTCATCGGCATCGACCTGTCGAGCGACGGGATCAGCGTCAGCTTCAATGGCCAGGCTCGCGGCAGCGTCGCCAGCGAGGCCTTCGCGAAGGCGCTGCTCAGGGTCTGGCTGGGTGAAAAGCCTGCGGACAGCGATCTGAAGCGCGCCATGCTTGGCGGCTAACCGGGGAGGACACGGCAATGGAGAAAGTCTGGCTGCAAAGCTATCCGGCGGACAAGCCTGCGGAAATCGGCCCGCTGAAAGAATCCTCGTTGGCCGAACTGATGGCCAACGCCTGCAAGCGATATGGCGACAAGACCGCCTATCTCAGCATGGGCAAGGGCATGAGCTACGCCGAGCTCGACCGGATGTCACTGGAGTTCGCCGGCTGGCTACAGAGCATCGGAATGGGCAAGGGCAGCAGAGTCGCGCTGATGATGCCGAACCTGCTGCAATACCCGGTCTGCCTGTTCGGCGCACTCAGGGCAGGCTGCGTGGTCGTCAACGTCAACCCGCTGTACACGCCGCGCGAGCTCGAGCACCAGATGAAGGACTCCGGTGCCGAAACCATCGTCGTGGTCGAGAACTTCGCCCAAACCGTCGAGAAGGTACTGCCCCACACGGGCCTCCGCCATGTGGTGGTCACGCCCATGGGCGAGATGCTGGGCGGCCTCAAGGGCATGCTGGTCAACCTCGTCGTGCGCCGCGTCAAGAAGCTGGTGCCGCCGTGGCACATTCCGGGCGCGGTCAACCTGCACCACGCGCTGTCCTCCGGGCGCAGGCATGGGTTCAAGACACCCGAGATCGGCCTTGACGACCTTGCCTTCCTGCAATACACGGGCGGCACCACGGGTGTCGCCAAGGGCGCCATGCTCAGTCATCGCAACATCGTCTCCAACGTGACGCAAGCCACGGCCTGGATCACGCCACCGGTGCGCGAGCGCCAGGAGTTGATCGTCACTGCCCTGCCCCTGTATCACATCTTCGCGCTGACTGCGAACTGCCTGACCTTCCTGCGTGTCGGATCGACCAACCTGCTGATCGCCAACCCGCGCGACATTCCGGGCTTCGTCAAGGAACTGAAGAAACATCGGTTCACCGTCATCACCGGCGTGAACACCTTGTTCAACGCCCTGCTGAACAACCCGGAGTTCGCGAAGCTCGACTTCTCCAGTCTGATCATCACACTCGGCGGCGGCATGGCGGTACAAAAGCCGGTCGCGGACAAATGGCAGGCGGTCACCGGCAAACCGCTGATCCAGGCCTACGGACTGACCGAGACCTCCCCCGCGGCCACCATCAACCCGCTCAACCTGGGCGAATTCAACGGTTCGATCGGCTTGCCGATTCCCTCGACCGAGTTGTCGATCCGCGACGACGGCGGCGCCGAGCTCGACGTGGGCCAGATCGGCGAAATCTGCCTGCGCGGCCCACAGGTGACGAAGGGTTACTGGCAACGTGCCGACGAATCGGCGTCAGTGTTCTACCCCGACGGCTTCCTGCGCACGGGCGACGTCGGCTATGTCGATCCGAAGGGGTTCGTCTTCCTGGTCGACCGCAAGAAGGACATGATCCTGGTGTCAGGATTCAACGTGTACCCGAATGAGGTCGAGGAGGTTGTCGCTTCCCATCCGGGCGTGCTGGAGGTAGCGGCAATCGGCGTGCCCAGCGAACATTCTGGCGAGGCCGTGAAGATTTTCGTCGTGCGCAAGGATCCCAACCTGACGCCGGAAGAGATCATCGCACACTGCCGCACGCAACTGACCTCGTACAAGGTGCCGCACCAGGTGGAATTCCGCACCGACCTGCCGAAAACCAACGTCGGCAAGGTGTTGCGTCGCGCACTCAAGGAATAGGGCATAACCCGTGTACCCAAAGACGCGGTTGGCCTCTTAACTACTTGAATGTTGCAGACGCCAGCCACAGGATCGAGTTCGCGAAGTAGACGAGAAACAACCCTGGCACGGATATCACCTGAGAAAGCCGTGCGAGCCCTGCTTCTGGTTCTCTGCCTTTCGTTCTCCATCCCTGCCCGGGCAGACGGTGCGGTGCCGCCGCCGGACCCGACACCCTTGTTCGTCGCAACCCTCTGGGACGTTGGCGGCCGCCCTTTCGCGCTGGCGGGCCTCCGTGGCAAGCCGCTGGTGGTGAATTTCTGGGCGCGCTGGTGCGGCCCCTGTCGGGTCGAAATTCCCGAGCTGGTCAAAATGCAGCAACGATTCGGTGACCAGGGACTCGTGGTCGTCGGTATCGGTCTGGAGGATCAGGCCGATACCGTGCGGGAGTTCGTCCGCGCCTACGATATGGACTACATGGTGCTGCTGGCCAAGGACAAGGGCTTGCCGCTGATGCGGGCGTTGGGAAACAGCAAGGGGGGGCTGCCCTATACGCTGGTCATCGACCGGGCCGGTCGGGTGGTGGCGAGAATGGAAGGCTTGCTGAAGCCGGCGGAGCTCGACGCCGCCATCGCCACGTTGTTCCGGAGCTAAGAGTGGCAAGGAGTCGCCGCGATTTCCTCCTCGGCCTGGGTGCCTTGGCCGCGAGTGCGACCAGCGTCGGCGCCCCCCTCGTTACCACGACGCCACCAGAACTCCTGCCGCGATCGAAACGTCAACGCGTCGTGGTCGTCGGTGGCGGATGGGGGGGCCTCTCCTGTGCCGCCCATCTTCGAAAGAGCGCCCCCGAACTCGACGTGGTACTGATGGAGAAGAACGAGGCATTCTGGTCCTGCCCCCTGAGCAACAAGTGGCTCGCCGACCTCGTGGATACCCGCTATCTGGTCCATGACTACGCAGCGGCGGCCCGCGCATACGGCTACACCTTTTTCCAGGCCGAGGTCCGGGCCATCGACCGCGATCGACGGCTCGTTGTCACCGACGGTGGTACGGTGGACTACGATTGGCTGGTACTCGCCGTGGGCATCCGCCAGGATTACGGCGCCTGGTTCGGCGACGACAGTCGCGCCATCGATCACGCCAGAACTCAGTATCCCAGCGCCTGGCAACCGGGCCGCGAAGCCGCGGTGCTGAAACGGAAGCTCGCGCATTTCGAGGGCGGCGACTTCCTGATGAACCTGCCACCCATGCCTTACCGCTGCCCTCCGGCTCCCTACGAACGCGCCAGCCTGATCGCATGGCTGTTCAAGTCGCGGCGGATCAAGGGCCGGCTGATCGTACTCGACCCCAACCCGATCTCGCCGACCTTCCGCCGTATCTTTGCCGAGCGCTACAAGGACCAGATCATCTATGTACCGAACGCCCGAGTGACGGCGGTGGATCCCTTCAACCGGAAGCTCAGCACCGAGTTCTATGAATATCGCTTCAACGATGCGATCCTGATGCCACCGCAACAGGCAGGCGAACTACTCTGGCAGGCGGGGCTGATCGGCCGTGATTCGGCAGGCCGGTCGACCGGCTGGGCAGCCCAGGATCCGATCACCTTCCGTGCCAGCCGGGACGAACGGACATTCCTGGTCGGCGACGCTCTCGGGCCCGTATCGCCGCTCTTCGGCCACTACCCCAAGAGCGGTCATGCGGCCAGCCGACAGGGACGCATCGTTGCCGGCCAGATCGCGGCCCGCGCCAGGGGCGACGAAGCACCGCCGGAACTGCCGGAAAGCGTCTGCTTCGTGTTTCCCGACTTCGAGCCCCAGGAGATGGTACGCATCGAATCCCACTACCGCGTCCGGGGTGACGGGCTCATCGAGCAGACCATGAGGCAGTTCCCGGACCCCAACCCGCGGGATGAAGATATCCAGTGGGCAACCTCGATGTTCCGGGAATTTCTGGCCTTCAAGCAGTAAGTCTCAATGTCTGGCCCAGACCCGGGTCTTGCCGTTCTTCTCCACCAGCAGCGTGTTGTATACCTCCCGGCGCACCATGGGTTCGGTATTCTCGGCATCGAGGATGGTGCAGCCACGCTCGCAGAACGGCGCGGACTTGTCGAATCCCGGCGCGCCGCGGGGCAGGCCGGGGACCGCCAGACCCCGGGCACGGGGTTTCTCTTTCAGCAGCTGCTTGATGTCATCGGCCGGCACGTGGCCCTCGATGAAGTAACCGCCGACCACGGCGGTGAGCGTCGATTCCAGTTCCGCCGGTACCCTGAGCCGGCGCTTGAGGGCGGCCATGTCCGGGACGCCCCGAAAACTGGCGGTGAAGCCGTTCTGGCGCAGATGGTCGGTCCAGTCGATGCAGGACAGGCAGACTGTCGGACCGTAGACCTCGACCGGCGGCAATGTTTCCCCGGCAAGCGCTTTCGTCGCCAGCGTCGCGGCGGCCAGGAACACGGCCCGTCTCAGCACGGTTTGCCGGCCTTGCAACCCTTGAGTATCCACAGCGAAATCACGCCCGCCACCTCGTTGGCCATGTTCTTCCGGGCCATGGACATGGCGTCGCGACCCGCGTGGGTCTTTGCCGTCGTGTCCGCACCCGCCTCGAGCAGCAGGCGCGCATGCGTTGCGCGCTGCGTGTAGGCCGCCATATGCAGCGGCGTGGCGCCGTCGTTGTCGCGGGCATTCACGTCGGCACCTGCCGCGATCAGCGCCTTGAGCGCCGAGGCATCCGGATTGGTTGCCGCCAGGTGCAGTGGTGTTGAACCCAGGCCGGTGCGTGCGTCCCGATCCACGGGTGTCGCGGCCAAAATTGCCTTGACCTCCGTGCCGCTGCCCAGGCGGGCCGAATCGTGGATTGGTTTGTCGTTGGCGCCCATCACCTGGGACCAGGCCGGAAACGCCGGGACGCAGATCATTATTGCGCATGCGATGGACAGTAGTAGTCGTTTCATCGATGCTCCTTTGTTCCCGCCGGCCGGATGGTTCCATTGGCGCGATCCGGAAAATATAACGGCCCCCGAAGTATCCTCCGAGAGCCGCTTGTAGTTGTGGTCGGGGCGGCGGGATTCGAACTCGCGACCCCTTGCACCCCATGCAAGTGCGCTACCAGGCTGCGCTACGCCCCGACGGCGCGAATTGTAGCAGAAGCGATACCGTCCCGGTCGGCTCAGACGCGTAGCAATTCGATGATTCCAGCCAATTCGGCACGAATCGAGAATGCATCGGGCTTTACGGCAGACGGAGTCGCGCGCGGAAGTTCGGCTTTCCCCGGAACATCGTCAAGGCGGTTGCGGGCGCCACTGATGGTGAAGCCTTCATCGTAGAGAAGTTGCCGGATTCGGCGCACCAGCAGAACTTCGTGGTGCTGATAGTAACGCCGGTTGCCACGACGCTTGACCGGCCTGAGCTGCGTAAATTCCTGTTCCCAGTAGCGCAACACGTGCGGCTTGACGCCGCACAGCTCGCTTACCTCGCCAATCGTGAAATAACGTTTGGCCGGGATAGGCGGCAACTCACCCCTCTGGGTGCTGGCCATTCAAGTGAGCCTTCTCGACTGAGCCC
>JAEHDA010000214.1 GCA_016880655.1 Rhodocyclaceae bacterium | reverse complement strand
TCCTGCGGCGACTGCGTGCCGGTCTGCCCGACCAAGTCGATCACCGACAAGGGCGGCATTTTCAAGATCAACAAGGAAACCTGCACCGAGTGCGAAGGCGAAGGCGATTCGCCCAAGTGCGTCGAGGCCTGTCCGGCTGGCGAAGCCTGCATCGTCTATCTGTGAGGTGACATGATGGCTGGCGTGATTCGCGTTGCCTGCGCCTCGAACGGGGACGAGATGCTCGATGGCCACTTCGGCTCCTGCGAGCACTTCCTGATCTACCAGGTGTCACCGAAGGAAGTGCTTCTGCTTGAGGAGCGGCCGACCGCGGCGGCCGACGATGCCGAGGACAAGAACGTTGCCCGCGCGGCGCTGATCAACGACTGCCAGGTCGTTTTCGTTCAGTCGATCGGCGGACCGGCGGCAGCCAAGGTAGTGCGCGCCGGCGTCCATCCGGTGAAGGTGCCCAAGCCGGCGCCGACTCGGGAAGTGCTGGCCAAGCTACAGACGGCGCTCGTCAACCCGCCGCCCTGGCTGGCCAAGGCGATGGGCGTGCCGGCCGCATCGCTCGATCCGTTCCGCGCCGTCGCCGAGGCCACGGAGGAAGCGTGATCGCTCCTGACCTGCTCGATCGCGTTCTGGCCGGCGTGTCGCCACGGCTGACTTTCGACGATCTGGCGCGGCAGCTGCGCGCGTCCTTCCCCGGTGTGCACATCACCGTCTGCGGCGAAGACGACGTTCCGCCGCGCCTCACGCCCGCCGCCGAAAACGAGCACTGCTACCTTTACTACGTCGACGCCAACGAGCACTGCCTCAAGCTCACCACGGATGCCGAGGCGGCGACCGGACTGGCCGTGGCGCTGCGCAGCGACGACTGATCGGAGCGATATGACTGCCCTCGCCGAATCGATCGCGGAACTCTGCGTGCGCATCCCCGTGGCTGCCGGACCGAACGGCATGGCCAAGGCACTGGCCGGTGCCGCGCCCGATTTCTCCTTCCGCGAGGTGCTGGCGCGCGGCGGCTGGTATCGGCTTGGCGGCGTCGTGGATGGCAACGGACGCCACATCAGCAACGACATCGAGCAGTGGATCCAGGCCGAACTGGCGGCCCATGGCGACGACCTGCAGGAACTGGTCGAGGCCCACGCCGACGAGGATCTGCGCCCGACGCGGCTGACCGGCAAGACGCATTACTGGACGGCAAGCTCCGGCAATGCGGCGGGCGATTTCATCCAGGTCGAGATCGAGGAACTACAGGAAGTGATGTGCCAGCCAATGTTCACCGGTGACGAATCGCCCGCCACCGTCGAGGAACTGGTGGACGCCCGCCACGCCTGCCATGAGAAGCCGGCTCCGCTCGGCATGCCCTTCTACCGCCTGCGCCGCGTGACCGAGGTGGCGGAGTTTCTGGCGCGCATGCGCGCCCAGAAGCCGGAAGCGCAGCCGGTGCACCGCTTCCTGCAAGGCTGGGCGGAGAGCAGCGCCGGCCATGCCACCCGGTTTGCCAATCATTGGGTGCTGGCCCTGCGCGAACATCTGGATCGCTATCACCAGACCGTCCTGGAGGCGAGGCCGGTGCCGGCCATCAATGGCGCGCCGCCGCGATTCGATGGCGCCTTCGGCGTGCGCGGCCTGGGTCTGGCGGGCGCCTTGCAGGGCTTCGATCGCCACGCCGGCTACCCGATGGCGTGGTTCTTCCACATGCTCACCACCAAGGCGGTGCCGCACGCGGTCGCCGGCGTCGTGGTCGAGGACATGCAAAGCGGCTTCGCGTACCTGCCGGAGCGCGACGTGCAGGTGGTCAAGGACTGGCTGTTCAAACCCTACGGCTTCTAGAGGGCCTTGCGGCGTACCACCATGGCTGACTTTGCGAAGCCGAGGCGGTCGTAGAAGGCCAGAGTCTTGGTGTTGTCCTGGTCGGCAAGCAGCGTCACGCGCGTCATGCCCTCGGCCTTCGCCCAGGCGCAAACGTGCTCCACCAGCAGCTTGCCGAGACCGGCGCCACGATGCGGCGCGCTGACGATCACATCTTCGAGCAGCAGTACGCGATTGCCCTGCGCGGTGCTGACGGTGATCAAGGCGTTGGCCATGCCCACCACCTCACCGTCGATGCGCAGCACGAACAGCCGGCCGAGCTGCGGCGTGTCGAGGATCAGTTTCAGGCCCGCGATCTGCTTCGTTCGCTCGGGCTGGAAGTCGGACTCCAGCGTGAAGAGTTCATGGAGCAAATCGGCCATGGCGGGCAGATCGGCTTCGCCGGCGTAGCCGATCGTCATTCCGCGCCGAAGCATATTCCGTAGTCGCAGCAGTCGGCGCAGTGCGGCGACTTGCAGATCGGCACCTCGGCGCGCTCGCAGAGCTGCCGGTAGAAGAACTTCTTCCACTTCATGTCGCCGGTGTTCTTCGCTGCGAGGGCGGGGAAGCTCGTTCGTAGGAAATCCGACAAATGCCTGCGGCTGGGCAGGCCCAGGTCTTCCCACAGATGGCTTTCGCCCATGGCCGCCGAGGCGACGGCATGGGCGAGCCAGGCGCCGGGCTCGGCGGGCTCGGCGCGGTGTTCGAGCAGCAATTCGAGCAGGTCGTCGAATTCACCGATGCCGGTTTCGGCAGTCTCGCCATTGCTCAACGCGATGCCGATGAAGTATTCATCGAGCAGCTTCTGGAATCTCGCCTCGGACAAGCCCGAGATCAACGGCCGACGCTTGCGCGCCAGAGCCATGCCGATCACCCCGGCGACCACGATGGTGTTCAGATCGTCCGGGCGGCGGGCGTGGGACAGGAGGTTGGCGACGGTGTCCATGGCGGTGGACACGCAAGAAGCCTGCCTACCACTCCGGATTCGGCAGGTCCTGGAATGCCCCCCGCAGCGATTCGCCCCAGCGGCAGCGGATCATGGCGAAGTAGGGGTGCTCGGCGTCGATGGAAACGTGACGCGCCACGCACAGCGCGTCGCGGCGGATGTAGACCAGGTCCAGCGGCAGCCCGACCGAGAGGTTGCTGCGGATGGTGGAATCCATCGAGATCAGCGCGCACTTGGCGGCTTCGTCGAGCGAGGTGCCCGGTTTGACGACGCGGTCGATGATCGGTTTGCCGTACTTCGATTCGCCAATCTGGAAGTAGGGCGTATCGCGGGTGGCCTCGATGAAATTGCCAGCCGAATAGACCTGGAACAGGCGCATCGACTCGCCGGCGATCTGGCCGGCCAGGATCAGCGAGGCGTTGAACTCGACGCCGAATTCCTTCAGGGAGTCGGCATCGCGCCGGTGCACCTCGCGTACCGCTTCGCCGACGCGAATCGCCGCCTCGAACAGGTTCGGCGCATTGAGCAGGTTCGGATCGCCTTCCATCGAGGCGGCGCGCTCGTTGAGGACGTTGACGATGGCCTGGCTGATCGCCAGGTTGCCGGCAGTGAGCAGCACCAGCACGCGATCGCCCGGCTTCTCCCAGACGGTCATTTTGCGGAAGGTGTTGATGTGGTCCATGCCCGCGTTGGTGCGGGAGTCGGACAGCAGTACCAGCCCCTCGTCGAGGAGCATGCCGATGCAATAGGTCATGCCTGGATTCTACCCCGGCCCTATTGCTGGTTCTGCCGGAGCTGCTGCGCCGGACGATCGCGGTCGACACTGACGGTCGCGTGCATGCCCTCCTGGCCGCCGCCATGGCGAACGCCGCGCACGGGACAGGCGTCGAGGTAGTCGCGTCCCACCGCCAGGCGGCAGTAGGTCGGGCCGGCGAAGCGACGGTGGGTGGCATCGCAGGACAGCCAGGTCTTGCCGTTCCAGGCGTCGATCCACGCGTGGCTGGCCAGGTGGCCGGCGTCGCCCGTATAGAGGTAGCCGCTGACGTAGCGGGCCGGGATGCCGGCGGCGCGGCAGCAGGCGATCATCACGTGCGCATGGTCTTGGCAGACGCCGTAGCGGTGGGTGAGCGCATCGGCGGCGCTGCATTCGACGTCGGTGACGCCGGGTCGGTATTCGATGCGCGACTCGATGGCCTCCATCAGCGATGCCAGCGAGGCCTCGAAATCGGGATTGCCGAGGTGGGTCGCGGCCAGGGCGCGCAGCTCGGCATTGGCTCGGGTCAGTGGCGTGTCCTGCAGGTAGGCCAGCACCGGCAGCTTGCCTTGGTCCTCGATCGTCGGGCCGGCGTTGTCGTCGGTTTCCACCCAACCCTCGGCGAGGATGCGTATCTCGTCGTGGGGTTGTTCCAGCGTCAGCATGTGGCTGGTGTTGCCGTACGCGTCGGTCTGGGCGCGCCGCCGCCCCGGCGCCGAGATGTGCCATTCCCGGAGGCGCAGGCCGCCTTCCAGTCGCGGCGTCAGGCGCAGCGCCTGGATGCTGTACTGGACCGGCATGTCGTAGTGGTAGTGCGTTTCGTGGCGGATGTGCAGAAGCATGGCAGTCCCCTTTCAGTGCTTGGGAATCAGGAAGTCGTTGGCGATGCGGTCGGAGAGGTCGTAGATGCGGCCGACGAAATCGCCGAGGAACGCGTGCAGGCCGCCGGCAAAAATGTCCTCGATGCGGCCGAAGTGCAGCGATGCGTGGAGGATGCCGGCACGGCGCGCGGTCTCGCCCGAATGCCGGTTGCCGACCATGTCGAGCAGTTCGGTTACCTCGTTGAGGCACTTGTGCAGCGAGCGCGGCATGTCGGCACGCAGGATGAACAGCTCGGCGACGCGCAGCGGCGTGATGCGGTCGCGGTAGACGCGGCGATAGACCTCGAAGGCCGAGACGGAACGGAGCAGGGCGCTCCACTGGTAGTAATCGCTGGCGCCGCCGACATCGCTGACGCCCGCCAGCAGCCGGCGCGAATGCACGTCGAGGATGCGCGCCGTGCTGTCGGCCCGCTCCAGATAGGTACCCAGGCGCGCGAACCAGAGCGCCTCGTCCTGGAGCATGGTGCCGATGGTGACGCCGCGCGACAGGTGCGAGCGGAACTTGACCCAGTCGAAGAACTCGCCGGCGCCGCTGCCGGCCAACACGGCCGGATCGCCGTCACGGACCTTGAGCCAGGTGTCGTTGATGGTCTCCCACAGCTCGGAAGTCAGCGTGCCGCGCACGGCGTGGGCGTTCTCGCGCGCGGACCGCAGGCAGCCGATGATGGAGGATGGATTGTCCGCGTCGAAGCAAAGCCAGGACATGACCCCGGCCGGCGTCACTTCGCCATGTTTCGCGCGGTAGGGCGCCTCCGGGCCGGCGATGGTCAGTGCCGACGCCCAGCCCGATTCGTTGCCTTCGCTGCCGGCGTGGAGCAGGGACATGCGCTGGGTGACGTCGAGCATGCGCGCGAGGTTCTCGGCCCGTTCGGTGTAGCGGGCCATCCAGTAGAGGTGGTCGGCGGTTCTGGAGAGCATGGTCAGTCCTCCAGCACCCAGGTGTCCTTGGTGCCGCCGCCCTGCGACGAGTTCACCACCAGCGAGCCTTCGCGCAGCGCCACGCGGGTCAGCCCGCCCGGCACGATGCGGATCTCGCGGCCCGAGAGCACGAAGGGCCGCAGGTCGATGTGGCGGGGCGCAATGCCCTGCTCGACGAAGATCGGGCAGGTGGAGAGCGACAGCGTCGGCTGGGCGATGTACTTCTCGGGCGCGGCGACGACGCGGGCGCGGAAGTCCTCGATCTCCTGCTTCGTGGCGGCCGGTCCGACCAGCATGCCGTAGCCGCCCGAGCCGTGCACCTCCTTCACCACCAGCTCCGGCAGGTGGTCGAGCACATAGGCCAGATCGTCCGGTTTGCGCAGCATGTACGTCGGCACGTTGTTCAGCAGCGGTTCCTCGCCCAGGTAAAAGCGCACCATCTCGGGAACGTAGGGATAGATCGACTTGTCGTCGGCGACGCCGGTGCCGATGGCGTTCGCCAGCGTCACCCGGCCGGCGCGATAGACCGAGAGCAGCCCGGGTACCCCGAGCATCGAGTCCTGGCGGAAGGCGAGCGGGTCGAGGAAGTCGTCGTCGAGGCGGCGGTAGATGACGTCGACCTGGCGCGGCCCCTGGGTGGTGCGCATGAACACCTGCTCGTCGGCGACGAACAGGTCCTGGCCTTCGACCAGCTCGATGCCCATCTGCTGCGCCAGGAAGGCGTGCTCGAAGTAGGCCGAGTTGAAATGGCCCGGCGTCAGCAGGGCGACGGTGGGATTGCTCACGCCGATGGGTGCGACCGTGCGCAGCACCTCCTGTAGCGTATCCGGGTAATGCTCGACGGGCGCGACGCGGCAGCGGGCGAACAGGTCAGGAAACAGGCGCATCATCATGCGCCGGTCCTCCAGCATGTAGGAGACGCCCGACGGCACGCGCAGGTTGTCTTCCAGCACGTAGAACTCGCCCGCGCCGGCACGCACGAGGTCGACACCTGCGATGTGCGCGTAGATGCCGCCGGGCACGTCGAGCCCCTGCATCTCGGGGCGGTACTGGACGTTCTGCAACACCTGCATGGCCGGGATGTGGCCGGCCTTGAGGATCTCCTGATCGTGGTAAATGTCGCCGAGGAACGCGTTCAGGGCCCGCACCCGCTGGCGGAGGCCGGCAGCGAGCTGCGACCACTCGGCGGCCGGCAGGATGCGCGGAATCATGTCGAAGGGGATCAGCCGCTCGGTGCCTTCCGCCTCGCCATAGACGGCGAAGGTGATGCCGAGCCGATGGAAGACGAGGTCTGCCTCTTCGCGCTTGCGCGCCAGCGTCTCGGCCGGCTGGCTGGCCAGCCAGGCCGCGAAAGCGGCGTAGTGCGGCCGCACCGCCCCATCGGCGGTGGTCATCTCGTCGTACGCTGTTGCTTTCATGGTTTCTCTGCTCCCATTAGAGAAACAGCGAAAACCATGCCACGCGTCGAATCCCCTTCCGGTGCGGCTTCCGGCACCATCCGTGGCCGCGGGATGCACCGTTCGCGGGCTTCGGGCAGCGTCGGTGCCCTATAAGGGTGCCGGTGGACGCTTGTCGCAAACGCTACAAGGCAAGACCGCGAAAAATCAATGACATGGCTATGGCACGCGGTTTGCGGAGGGATGGTCATGAAACCCGCCGACATCCAGGCCCTGCTCGACGAGCCCGCCTGCGCACACAACGCCAAGGAGAAATCCGGCTGCGCCAAGCCCAAGCCCGGCGCCACCGCGGGCGGCTGCGCCTTCGACGGCGCGCAGATCGCGCTGCTGCCGATCGCCGACGTCGCCCACATCGTGCACGGGCCGATCGCCTGCGCCGGCAGTTCGTGGGACAACCGCGGCACGCGCACCACCGGACCGACATTGTTCAGGATCGGCATGACCACCGACCTCACCGAGCAGGACGTGATCATGGGCCGCGGCGAGAAGCGGCTCTTCCACGCCATCAAGCAGGCCATCGACGACCATGCGCCGGCGGCGGTGTTCGTCTACTCCACCTGCGTCACGGCGCTGATCGGCGACGATTTCGAGGCTACCTGCAAGGCGGCCGCCGAGCGCTTCGGCGTGCCCGTGGTGCCGGTCGACGCGGCCGGTTTCTACGGCACCAAGAACCTCGGCAACCGCCTCGGCGGGGAGGCGATGTTCAAGCACGTCATCGGCACCCGCGAGCCGGATCCGGTGCCGGAATCGGCGCGGGCATACCTGCCGCCGGACACGAAGGTTCACGACATCGCGCTCATCGGCGAATACAACATCGCCGGCGAGTTCTTCCATGTCGCGCCGCTGCTTGACGAACTCGGCCTGCGCGTCCTCTCGACGCTCTCCGGCGACGCCCGCTTCCGCGAAGTGCAGACCATGCACCGCGCCGAGGCGACCATGGTCGTCTGCGCCAAGGCGCTGCTCAACGTCGCGCGCAAGCTCAAGGAAAACTACGGCGTGCCCTTCTTCGAGGGCAGCTTCTACGGCGTGCGCGACATGTCGCAGGCGCTGCGCGACTTCGCGAAGCTGCTGAACGATCCTGACCTGACCGCGCGCACCGAAGCGCTGATCGCGCGCGAAGAAGCGGCGGCTGACGCCGCACTCGAACCCTGGCGCCGGCGGCTGCGGGGCAAGCGCGTGCTGCTCTACACCGGCGGCGTCAAGTCCTGGTCCATCGTATCCGCATTGCAGGACCTGGGCATGGAGGTGGTGGCGACCGGCACCAAGAAATCCACCGAGGAAGACAAGGCGCGCATCCGCGAGATCATGGGGCCCGACGCGAAGATGATCGACGACGGCAGCCCGAAGGCGCTGCTCGGCGCCTACAAGGACCTGCGCGCCGACATCCTGATCGCCGGCGGCCGCAACCTCTACATGGCGCTCAAGTCGCGCATTCCCTTCCTCGACATCAACCAGGAACGCGAATTCGCCTACGCCGGTTATGCCGGCATGCCCGAGCTGGCGCGGCAGCTCGCGCTGACCATCGAGAATCCGGTCTGGGCGGCGGTGTGCCAGCCGGCGCCGTGGGCGAGGGAAAAGGCGGCGGGCCTGCCGATGACGGCCAACTGAAAGTCAGCCGTGGCGGTACGCCACGCTACTTCCGGCCGATCAGCTCGATGAAATAGCCGTCGGGGTCGGCGATGAAGGCGATGACGGTCGTGCCCGCATTCATCGGCCCGGCCTCGCGGACGATGCGCGCACCCTTGGCCTTTGCCGCCGCACAGGCCGCGTAGACATCGTCGACCTCGACGGCGATGTGGCCGTAGGCCGTGCCCAGTTCGTACTGGCTGACGCCCCAGTTGTAGGTCAGTTCGATCACCGCGTTATCGGCCTCGTCGCCGTAGCCCATGAAGGCGAGCGTGAACTTGCCCTCCGGGTAGTCCTTGCGGCGCAGCAGCTTCATGCCGAGCACGTCGGTGTAGAAGGCGATGGCCCGGTCGAGGTCGCCGGTCCGGAGCATGGTGTGGAGCAGGCGCATGGTTGTCCTCAATAGTCAGTCGTGGCGAGACGCTTACCGCCAGGCTTGCGTGAGCAATTCGTCCAGTGCCGCCGCGATGACGTCGCCGCTGTCCCGTAGCGACAGCACGAACTCGCCGAGTTGCTCGGTGGCGACGGAGACGATTTCCAGCGGATGCAGGACGACC
>JAEHDA010000213.1 GCA_016880655.1 Rhodocyclaceae bacterium | reverse complement strand
TGTTTCTGGTGCCGCTGGTATCGCGGGAAACCCGGCTGCTGTTCGAGGAGGCAATCTGGAAATGCGGTGCCAGCGAACTGCCCTTCAAACTCTTGTTCGGACACGCCCAGGATGCGCTTGCCGCCTGCGATGCCGCCATCGTCGCCAGCGGCACGGCCACGCTCGAGGCGGCCTTGTTCAAGGCGCCGATGGTGATTGCCTATCGCATGTCACCCTGGTCGTGGCGACTGATGCGTCGTATGCACTTGCAGCCGTGGGCGGGCCTGCCGAATATTCTGGCCGGACGATTTGTCGTGCCGGAGTTCCTCCAGGACGATGCGACCCCCGAGAACCTCGCCCAGGCCGTGGGCAACCTCGTTGCCGACGCGCAGGCCCGGGCCGAAATTGCGCGTGTCTATGCCTCGCTGCATCGGCAGCTCCAGCAGAATACGGCCGAGAAGGCCGCCGCGGCCATTCTCCCGTATCTGCGGACGACATGATCTGCGGCGTGGACGAGGCGGGCAGGGGCCCGCTGGCGGGCCCCGTCTTCGCGGCGGCCGTGATACTCGACCCGGCGCGGCCCATCGAGGGGTTGGCCGATTCCAAAAAGCTCTCGGCGAGAAAACGCGAGCGACTGGCGGTGGAGATCCGCGCCAAGGCGCGCGCCTGGGCCATCGCCGAAGCCAGTGTCGAAGAGATCGACAGGATCAATATCCTGCAAGCCACACTGCTGGCCATGGCTCGGGCGGTCTCCGCGCTTGCGCAGCAGCCTCTGGAAGTCCTGGTCGATGGCAATCGCTGCCCCGATTTGTCGCTGCCGGTGCGGGCGATTGTCCGCGGCGACGCGACGGTGGCGGAGATTTCGGCTGCCTCGATTCTCGCCAAGACGGCTCGCGATGCCGAAATGCTGAGATTGCACGCTCTGTTCCCCGAATACGGCTTCGACCGACATTTCGGCTACGGCACAGCGCTGCATGTGACGGCGCTGCGCCAGTACGGCCCGTGCGTCTGCCATCGACGCAGTTTCGCCCCGGTGCGCGAATTGCTGGAATAAGGGCAAGTACGCCCATGGTTTTCCCGCCCCCATAGGTGTTCTGAACGGCATAATGCTGGCTGTTGGCGGCTTATTGCATTGGGGCTCAAGTTGGCGCAGGCGAGGTCAGTGACGTCGAGGGACAATCCTGTGGTCAAGGGACTACGTGCCTTGGCCGCGGATGTGCGCGAAATTCGGACTCGGAAGCGTACGTTGCTCGATGGGCCGCACCTGATCGAGGCGTATCGACGCCACGGTTGTGTACCGGAACTGCTGGTGCTAAGCGAGTCCGGTGTAGCCAACGCCGAAGCCTCTGTCCTGGTCAGCGCCTTTTCCGCAGTCGAGATGCTGCAACTGCCGGACGGTCTGTTCCGCGAAATCAGTGGTGTCGCGACCCCGGTAGGCATTCTTGCGGTGATCCCGATCCCGGACGCCCCCGTCAACTTGCTTCAAGGTTCTTGCGTGCTGCTGGATGCGGTTCAGGACGCCGGCAATGTCGGCGCCATTCTCCGTACCGCCGCAGCAGCAGGCGTTCATGAAGTCGTTCTTGGCCGAGGCTGCGCAGGGGTGTGGACACCCAAGGTGCTAAGGGCAGCGCAAGGCGCCCATTTCGGTCTGCGCATTCGCGAGCAGGCCGACCTTGCAACGCTGCTGCGCGAATACCCGGGAACCAGCATGGCGACGGTAGCGCGTGACGGCACGCCACTCTTTGAACTCGATCTGCGGGGCGAT
This sequence comes from Rhodocyclaceae bacterium, assembly GCA_016880655.1. Classification (GTDB taxonomy): domain Bacteria; phylum Pseudomonadota; class Gammaproteobacteria; order Burkholderiales; family Rhodocyclaceae; genus Fen-999. Next base: position 648 of record JAEHDA010000213.1, on the reverse strand, counting down.
ATTGCCTGGGTTCTTGGCAACGAGGGCGCAGGCATCGCCGATGATCTGGTGTCGTTGACAACACAGCGTGCGACTATCCCGGTCGCAGCGGCGACGGAATCCTTGAATGTCGCCGCGGCCGCGGCGATCTGCCTCTTCGAGGGCGTGCGACAGCGGCAATTTCGGGGGGGGAGGCAGGACAATGCGTAAACAGCTGCTCGCAACGATCGGCACAGTCGGCATGGCATGCGGTGCCCTTGCCGAAGACGGCGCCGAAGTTGCCGAAAGTTATTTCGATGATTTTCCGGTCGTGCTGTCGGCATCGAGACTTGTCCAGACGGCCGACGAGGCCCCGGCAACGGTCACGGTGATCGATCGCGACATGATCAGGGCTTCCGGGGTACGCGAGCTGGTGGATCTGTTCCGTCTGGTTCCCGGCATGGTAGTCGGGCAATACAAGGGGCATCAGCCGACGCTGGGATTTCACGGCCTGACCGATCCCTATTTCCGTCAGCTTCAGGTTCTGATTGACGGCGTCTCCATCTACAGTCCGGTCTGGGGTGGTGCCGACTGGAGCCAGTTGCCGATTGCCCTTGAAGACATTGAGAGGATCGAGGTTGTCCGGGGACCCAACGCCGCGACATTCGGTGCGAATTCCTTTCTGGGCGT
>JAEHDA010000030.1 GCA_016880655.1 Rhodocyclaceae bacterium | reverse complement strand
AGGTTGTCCTGGATGTCTTCGAGCAGCGCCGAGTGGCCGCGCGCACGAATCTCCGCGTAACCGAACTCGCGCTTCTTGGCGCCTTCGACCTTGCCGCCAAGTTGTGCGGCCATGGTCTGCATGCCATAGCAAATCCCAAGCACCGGCACGCCGAGTTGGAAGACGATGTCCGGAACGCGCGGCGTCTCGTCTTCGTAGACCGAGTTCGGGCCACCCGAGAGAATGACCCCTTGCGGATTGAACTCGCGGATGAAGTCTTCGGAAACGTCGTTCGGATGCAACTCGCAATACACCTGCTGCTCGCGCACGCGACGAGCGATCAATTGGGTGTATTGGGAGCCGAAATCGAGGATGAGGATTTTCTGGTGGGCCATGACGTGCCTCAAATGTGAAAAAGGCGGCCGCAGCCGCCCTTTGGATAGGTGAATGTCCTATTCGACGTGATAGTTCGGCGCTTCCTTGGTGATCTGCACATCATGGACGTGCGACTCGCGGATGCCGGCCGAGGTAATCTCCACAAACTCCGCCTTCGCGCGCATCTCGTCGATGCTCTTGCAGCCGACGTAGCCCATGGACGAACGCAAGCCGCCCATCAACTGGTGGATCACCGCGGAAACCGGGCCCTTGTAGGGAACGCGGCCCTCGATGCCTTCCGGCACAAGCTTCTCGACGTTGGCGTCGGACTCCTGGAAGTAGCGGTCGGCCGCACCATCCTTCATCGCACCCAGACTGCCCATGCCACGATAGGACTTGTACGAGCGGCCCTGATACAGGACGGTCTCGCCGGGCGCTTCCTCGGTACCGGCGAACAGGCCGCCGAGCATCACCGCGTTGGCGCCAGCCGCGATTGCCTTGGAGATATCGCCCGAGTAACGGATGCCGCCATCGGCGATCAGCGGCACACCGGTGCCGGCCAGCGCGCTGGCGACGTTATCCACCGCCGAAATCTGCGGCACACCGACGCCGGCGACGATGCGCGTGGTGCAGATCGACCCGGGGCCGATGCCGACCTTGACGCCATCGGCACCATGGTCGACCAACGCCTTGGCGGCTGCGGCAGTGGCGATGTTGCCGCCGATGACTTGCACGTGCGGGAAATTCTTCTTCACCCACTGGACGCGAGACAGAACACCTTGCGAGTGGCCGTGTGCAGTATCGACGACGATCACGTCGACGCCAGCCTCGGCGAGCGCTGCGACGCGCTCTTCCGTGCCCTCGCCCGTCCCGACCGCTGCGCCGACGCGCAGGCTGCCATGGCTGTCCTTGGCGGCACTCGGATACTCGGTTGCCTTGAGGATGTCCTTGACGGTCATCAGGCCGCGCAGCTCGAACGCATCGTTGATGACCAGCACGCGCTCGAGGCGATGCTTGTGCATCAGCGCCTTGCCCTCCTCGACGGATGCGCCTTCCTTTACGGTTACCAGCCGCTCCCGGGGCGTCATGATGTTGCCGACCACCTCGTCAAGGCGGGTCTCGAAGCGCAGGTCGCGGTTGGTGACGATGCCGACCACCTTGCCGTTGTCGACGACCGGCAGCCCGGAAATGCGATGCGCGCGCGTCAGCGCGAGCACTTCGCGCACGGTCATGGTCGGCGGAATGGTGATCGGGTCCTTGAGCACGCCCGACTCGAAGCGCTTGACCTTGGCGACCTCGGCAGCTTGTGCCTTGGGATTCAGGTTCTTGTGGATGATGCCGATGCCGCCTTCCTGCGCCAGCGCAATGGCAAGCCGGGATTCCGTGACCGTGTCCATGGCGGCGGACACGAGCGGCATGTTGAGTCGGATGTTACGGGTAAGTTGGGTCGCCAGACTGACATCCCGGGGCAGGATCGTCGAGTGGGCGGGGACCAGGAGGACGTCGTCGAACGTCAGCGCCTTCTGGATCAGTCGCATGCTTTTATCCTCGCTTCCAAAAACGTATTATACGCAGGCTGACCGGTTGCCCGCAAACGCACCCGGCTTCCCGGAAAAGGAGTTCCCATGCGTTTTGCCGCCGTTTTCATGCTGCTCGTCCTGCCGCTTGTTGCCACCGCCCAGGTCTACACTTGGAAAGATGCCAGCGGCAAGATGCATTACTCCGACCAGCCGCCGCCGGATCGAAATGTCGGCAGCCGCCGGGTCGGACCATCCAATAGCGCCAGCGACGACGTGGCAACCGCGACGAAAGCCGCTGCGGACAAGCGGCAGGAGGCGGCAAAAACGGGTTCCGAAGCCAAGGAAAAGGCCGCCCAAGCCGAGAAGGAGCGCGCAAACGATGCGCTTCGCCAGGAAAACTGCGAACGCGCGCGCCAGAATCTTTCAGGTATCGAGTCGGGGCAGATCCGCTTCCGCATGACGGCCAGCGGCGAACGCGAAGCACTTGACGGTGACGCGCGGGAGTCCGAGGTGGCCAGTGCACGACGTGCCGTCGACGTCAATTGCAGCCCGAAGCCGGCGGCCGTGAAGAAGTAACGGAACGCTACTCTTCGGCGGTGCCGCCGCCCTTCTTCATCACCTTGCCCTCGGCGGCGCGCTGCTTGCGGACCTCCTTGGGGTCGGCGATCAGCGGCCGATAGATCTCAACCCGATCACGCTCCCGCACGACGGTATCCATTCGGCTCAGCTTGCCGTAGATGCCGACCTTGGCCTTGGCCAACTCGATTTCCGGGTTTCGCTGCAACAGTCCGGAAGCCTCGATGGCCTGCTGGATAGTGCTTCCCTCCGGCAATTTCAGCGAAATGATGTCCTGCCGGTCGGGCTTGGCATAGGTGACTTCGACTTGGATGGATTCAGCCATGGAGTTGTTGCGCCCGCTTGACAAAAGACTCGACGAAAGTGTTGGCGATGTGGTGGAAAACCGGCCCCAGCGCCTTCTCCAGTATTTTGCTGGAAAACTCGTAGTGCAGGCGAAACTCCACCTTGCAGGCCGTTTCCCCGAGCGGCGTGAATTTCCAACCGCCTTCCATGCGCCGGAACGGACCCTCGCGCAATGCGATGTTCATCCAGCGCGGAGCTTCCTTGGTGTTTTCGGTAGCGAAATGCGCCTTCAGGCCATGGTAGCTGATGTGGATGCGCGCGGCGGTCTTGCTGTCGCTGCGCTCCAGCAGTTCGGTGCCCCCGCACCAGGGCAGGAATTCCGGATAGTCCTCGACGCGATCGACTAGTTCGAACATCTGCGCCGCGGTGCGCTCGATCAGGACAGACTTTTCGACGACGGCCATGCTGCTTCGCTGGTTTAGAATTGCGCGATTCTATCCCGCCTCCCGCCATGAGCATCGTCGACAACAAGAAAGCCTTCCACGATTACTTCATCGAGGAGAGATTCGAGGCCGGTCTGGTGCTGGAAGGCTGGGAGGCCAAGGCGATCCGCGCCGGCCGCGCCCAGATCAAAGAAGCCTATGTGGTGGTCAAGGACGGCGAGATCTTCCTGATCGGCGCGCACATCAGCCCGCTGGCACAGGCATCGACGCACATCACGGCCGATCCGGTGCGCACCCGCAAGGTACTGTTGCACCAGAAGGAAATCGGCAAGTTGATCGGCAAGGTGGAACGAGCCGGTTATGCGCTGGTACCGCTCGACCTGCACTTCGCCAAGGGACGAATCAAGCTTGAGATCGGTTTGGCCAAGGGCAAGAAGCAGTACGACAAGCGCGAAACCGAGAAACAGAAGGATTGGGTGCGGGAAAAGGCCCGAATGATGCGCTCGGCGCGGTAACGCTGCGCCACGCGGCGTATCACCACGACTGACTTTTCGTTCAGGCCTTCTTGCCCAGCAAACCGCGCACGGTCTCCTGAATGTCGGCGGGCAGCAGGATCGTCTTGGCGTTCGGTGATTCGGCGATCTTGCCCATGGCAGTGATGTACTTCTCGCCCAGCATGTAGCGCATCGGCCCCTCCTGTTCGCCGATGGCGGCGGTGACGCGCTTGATCGCCTCCGCGCTCGCCGCGGCCAAGGTCACCGTCGCGTTGGCGTCTCGTTGAGCCGCCTCCAGCCGCGCCTCCGCCTGGAGGATCATCGACTGCTTTTCGCCTTCTGCCCGGGTCACCATGGCCTTGCGTTCCCGTTCGGCCGAAGCCTGCATTTCCATGGCCTTCTGCATGGACGGCGAAGGCTTGATGTCCTGGATCTCGACCGACTTGACGGTGAGGCCCCAGTCGATCGCCTCGTCGGAAATGCTTTCGCGCAACCGGGCCTTGATCTTGTCCCGGTTCGAGAGCGCCTCGTCCAGCTGCATCTCGCCGACGATAGAACGCAAGGTCGTCATGATCATGTTGCGGATCGCCTCGGAGAAGTCGGTCACCCCGTAAACAGCCTTGATCGGATCGGTGATCTTGATGAAGGCAATGGCGTTGGTCACGATCACCGCGTTGTCGCGGGTGATGACTTCCTGCTCCTGGACGTCGAGGATGATGTCCTTGGTCACCAGCTTGTAGGCGACCTGGTCCAGATAGGGGATGATGATGTTGAGGCCGGGGCGCAGCGTCACGTGGTACTTGCCCAAGCGCTCGACGATCCATTCCTCGCCCTGCGGCACGATGCGCACGCCCTTGAGCAGCGTGATGACCGCGAATACGAGCAGTGCGACTACGACAATGAAACCTTCGGTCATGACGTCCTCCCGACTTTGAGCAAACTGCCTTCGACAGCGACCACCCTGACGCGGGTACCCGCCGCGATTTCCTCATCGGCGATGCAGGGCCAGGTATCGGTCCCGAGCAAGGGTTTCTGAAACCTCACTTCGCCTCGACCGAACGGCGCGACGGGCTGCGTCAGCAGACCGACCTCGCCTATCATCGCCGGCTCTGACATGCCGACGCGCGTCTTGTGACTCTCCGGCCGGAACACCTTGAACCAGAGAAACACCAGCAGCACCGAAACCACCAGCCAGGCCGCCAATTGCGTCGTAACCCCGATGGCGGCCAACGCCACCACCAGCGCCACGACGAGCGCGCCCAGGCCGAACCAGACCAGCACGAATGCCGGCACCGCCAATTCCGCGAGGATCAGGACTATCCCCGCAACTGCCCAGTGCCACCATTCGAACTGCATTTCAACCCCCTACTTGTTGGCCAGCATCAGCCAAGTATCTACCACAGTATCGGGATTGAGGGAAATGCTCTGGATTCCTTCGGCCATCAGCCACTGGGCAAAATCGGCATGGTCTGACGGCCCCTGGCCGCAAATGCCGACGTACTTGCCGAGCCGGTTGGCGGTCGAAATCGCCATCGACAACAGCTGCTTCACGGCCGGATCGCGTTCGTCGAACGAATGGGCCACCAGACCGGAATCGCGGTCGAGACCAAGCGTCAGCTGTGTCAGGTCGTTGGAGCCGATCGAAAAGCCGTCGAAGATCTGTAGGAACTGCTCGGCCAGCAGTGCGTTGGACGGGATTTCGCACATCATGATCAGGCGCAGGCCGTTCTCGCCCTTCTTCAATCCCTTCTCGGCCAGCAATTCAACCACGCCCCGACCTTCCTCAAGATTGCGCACGAACGGCACCATCAACTCGACATTGGCAAGTCCGAGCTCATTGCGCACCTTCTTCATGGCGCGGCATTCGAGCTCGAAGCAGTCGCGGAATGAATGGGCGATGTAGCGCGACGCGCCGCGGAAGCCGAGCATGGGGTTCTCTTCCTCCGGCTCGTAGATGTCCCCGCCGAGGAGCTTTCGATACTCGTTCGACTTGAAGTCGGAGAGCCGAACGATCACGGGCTTCGGATAGAACGCGGCGGCAATGGTCGCCACACCCTCGACCAGCTTCTCGACGAAGAATTCCTCGGGGCTGGCGTAGCCGCGCGCACGACGGGAGATTTCCTCCTTCAGGCTTTCCTTCATCTCGGAAAACTCGAGGATGGCCTTGGGATGCACGCCGATCATGTTGTTGATGACGAACTCGACACGAGCGAGGCCGACGCCGGCATTGGGAGTCTGGGCGAATTCGAATGCCAGTTCCGGGTTGCCGACGTTCATCATGATCTTCAGGTCAAGCGGCGGGAGCGCGCCGACTGCCGTGCTGGTCACCTCGAAGTCCAGCGCACCGCGATAGACATGGCCGGTATCGCCCTCGGCACAACTCACCGTAACGGTGTCGCCCTCGCCCAGTACTGCGGTGGCGTCGCCACAGCCGACAATCGCCGGAATGCCCAGCTCGCGGGCGATGATCGCGGCGTGACAGGTACGGCCGCCGCGATTGGTGACGATGGCCGATGCACGCTTCATCACCGGTTCCCAGTTCGGATCGGTCATGTCGGCAACCAGCACGTCACCGGGTTGCACGCGATTCATCTCGGCCGGGTCCCTGACCACGCGTACCGGGCCGACGCCGATCTTCTGGCCGATGGCGCGGCCGGAGGCCAGCACCTTGCCGTACTGCTTGAGCTTGTACTTTTCGATTGCACCGTGGCTGGCCGCCTGGGACTTCACGGTCTCGGGACGGGCTTGCAGGATGTACAACTTGCCGTCGCGACCATCCCTCCCCCACTCGATGTCCATCGGCCGGCCATAGTGCTTTTCGATGATCACTGCGTATCGGGCCAGTT
>JAEHDA010000029.1 GCA_016880655.1 Rhodocyclaceae bacterium | reverse complement strand
ATCGACGACATCGATCACCTCGGTAATCGCCGCGTGCGTTCAGTTGGTGAGCTGGCCGAGAACCAGTTTCGCGCAGGACTGGTGCGCGTCGAGCGAGCCGTGAAGGAGCGCCTGTCGCAGGCCGAATCCGAGAACCTGATGCCCCACGACCTGATCAACGCCAAACCGATTTCGGCGGCGATCAAGGAGTTCTTCGGCTCAAGTCAGCTCTCACAGTTCATGGACCAGACCAACCCGCTGTCCGAGATTACGCACAAGCGTCGCGTCTCGGCTCTTGGTCCGGGCGGCTTGACGCGTGAACGGGCCGGTTTCGAGGTCCGCGACGTGCACCCGACCCACTACGGCCGCGTCTGTCCGATCGAGACGCCGGAAGGCCCGAACATCGGCCTCATCAACTCGCTGGCGTTGTACGCCCGAACCAACCAGTTCGGTTTCATGGAGACGCCCTATCGCAAGGTGGTAGATAGCCGCGTCACTGACCAGATCGACTATCTGTCGGCGATCGAGGAAGGCCACTTTGTCATCGCCCAGGCCAACGCCCAGTTGGACAAGAAGGGCAAGCTCGTTGATGAGCTGGTCTCGTCCCGCCACAAGAGCGAATTCACCCTGGTTACCCCCGATCAGGTCCAGTACATGGATATCGCACCGGGGCAGGTCGTTTCAGTGGCGGCCTCGCTCATTCCCTTCCTTGAGCACGACGACGCCAACCGCGCCCTGATGGGCGCCAACATGCAGCGCCAGGCGGTGCCCTGCCTGCGTGCAGAGAAGGCGCTGGTTGGTACCGGCATCGAGCGTACCGTGGCCGTCGACTCCGGTACCGCCGTGCAGGCGCTGCGCGGAGGCGTTGTCGACTACATCGACGCAAACCGTATCGTGGTGCGCGTGCATGACGACGAGACGGTGCCGGGCGAAGTCGGCGTCGACATCTATAATCTGATCAAATACACCCGTTCCAACCAGAACACCAACATCAACCAGCGCCCGCTGGTGAAGGTAAACGACCTCATCGCCAAGGGTGATGTCATCGCCGACGGCGCCTCCACCGACATGGGAGAACTGGCCCTCGGCCAGAACATGCTGGTGGCCTTCATGCCTTGGAACGGCTACAACTTCGAAGACTCGATCCTGATTTCAGAGCGAGTGGTGGCCGACGACCGCTTCACCTCGATCCACATCGAGGAATTGACGGTGGTCGCCCGCGACACCAAGCTCGGCGCAGAGGAAATCACCCGCGACATCGCCTCGCTCGGCGAGGCGCAACTGTCGCGCCTGGATGAGTCCGGCATTGTCTACATTGGAGCCGAGGTAGAAGCCGGCGACGTGCTGGTGGGCAAGGTAACGCCGAAGGGCGAAACCCAACTGACGCCTGAGGAAAAGCTGCTGCGCGCCATCTTCGGCGAGAAAGCCTCCGACGTGAAGGATACTGGCTTGCGCGTGCCGTCAGGCATGTCCGGCACGGTGATCGACGTCCAGGTATTCACCCGCGAAGGAATCGAACGCGACAAGCGTGCCCAGCAAATCATCGATGACGAATTGCGCCGCTACAAGACCGACCTGGCCGATCAGATGCGCATTGTCGAACGGGATACCTTCGCCCGTATCGAGCGCCTGCTTGTCGGCAAGGTCGCCAACAAGGGCCCGAAGAAACTGGCCAAGGGCACCAAATTGACCAAGTCCTATCTGGAGTCGATCGACCCGCATCACTGGTTCGACATCGGCCTGGCCAACGACGAGACGGCACAGCAATTGGAAAACCTGCGGGAAAGCATCGAGCAGACGCGCAAGGATTTCGATCAGGCCTTCGAGGCAAAGAAGAAAAAACTCACCCAGGGCGACGAACTGCCCCCCGGCGTGCAGAAGATGGTCAAGGTGTACCTGGCCGTCAAGCGTCGCCTGCAGCCTGGCGACAAGATGGCCGGACGTCACGGCAACAAGGGTGTTGTCTCGCGCATTGTGCCGATCGAGGATATGCCCCACATGGCCGACGGTACTACTGTCGACATCGTGCTCAACCCGCTGGGCGTGCCTTCGCGGATGAACATCGGCCAAATCCTGGAGACGCATCTGGGTTGGGCCGCCAAGGGACTCGGTGTGAAGATCGGCGAGATGCTGAAGAAGCATACTGCCGTTGCCGACCTGCGCAAATATCTGAACAAGATCTATAACTCGAGCGGCAAGGGTGAGGATGTCGATTCGCTGTCCGATCAGGAGATTCTCGAACTGGCGTACAACCTTAAGCCCGGTGTGCCTTTCGCCACGCCGGTATTCGATGGTGCTCACGAGGAAGAGATAAAGAACATGCTAGAGCTGGCCGGATTGCCGACCACGGGCCAGGTGACTCTATTCGACGGCCGTACGGGCGAGAAGTTCGAGCGACCCGTGACCGTAGGCTATATGCACGTGCTGAAGCTGCACCATCTTGTGGACGACAAGATGCATGCACGTTCCACCGGCCCCTACAGTTTAGTGACGCAGCAGCCGCTGGGGGGCAAGGCGCAGTTCGGTGGCCAGCGCTTTGGCGAGATGGAAGTGTGGGCGCTTGAGGCCTACGGTGCATCCTATACGCTGCAGGAGATGCTAACGGTCAAGTCCGACGACGTGTCGGGCCGCACCAAGGTCTATGAAAACATCGTCAAGGGAGAGCACAAGATCGACGCCGGCATGCCGGAATCCTTCAACGTGCTGGTCAAGGAAATCCGCTCCCTGGCGATTGACATTGACCTTGAGCGGTATTGAGAGACCGGGCGAAACTGCCGGTCATGCTTGGGCATGATCGGCGGAAGAAGAATTTTGGAATTTCGATTTTGAAGTTTCACCCCTTGCAGGAGTGAAGACATGAAAGCACTACTCGATCTGTTCAAGCAGGTAACTCAGGAAGAAGAGTTCGACGCCATCACCATCGGCCTCGCCTCTCCCGAGAAGATCCGCTCCTGGTCTTACGGCGAAGTGAAAAAACCGGAGACCATCAACTACCGCACCTTCAAGCCGGAGCGCGATGGACTGTTTTGCGCCAAGATTTTCGGTCCGGTGAAGGACTACGAATGCTTGTGTGGAAAGTACAAACGCCTCAAGCACCGTGGCGTCATTTGCGAGAAGTGCGGCGTCGAAGTCACACTGTCGAAGGTGCGACGCGAGCGCATGGGCCACATCGAACTGGCCTCGCCGGTCGCCCATATCTGGTTCCTGAAAAGCTTGCCCAGCCGGCTCGGCATGGTACTCGACATGACGCTACGCGACATTGAGCGTGTGCTCTATTTCGAAGCTTATGTCGTGGTCGATGCCGGCATGACGCCGCTAAACCGCGCCCAACTGTTGTCCGAGGATGACTACCTCGCCAAAGTTGAGGAGTACGGGGACGACTTCGCGGCGGTGATGGGCGCCGAGGGTATTCGCGAATTACTGCGCACTCTCGACGCGCATCACGAAATCGATGTCCTGCGCAAGGAACTCGAGACGACCGGCTCGGAAGCCAAGATCAAGAAGATCGCAAAGCGTCTCAAGGTGCTGGAGGCCTTCCAGCAGTCCGGCATCAAGCCGGACTGGATGATCCTCGAAGTACTGCCCGTCCTGCCGCCCGACCTGCGCCCGCTGGTACCGCTGGACGGCGGACGTTTCGCCACTTCGGATCTCAACGACCTCTATCGTCGAGTCATCAACCGCAATAATCGGCTGAAGCGCCTGCTGGAGCTGAAGGCGCCCGAGATCATCGTTCGCAACGAGAAACGCATGCTACAGGAGGCCGTCGACTCGCTGCTTGACAATGGCCGGCGCGGCAAGGCCATGACCGGCGCCAACAAGCGCCCTCTGAAGTCTCTGGCCGACATGATCAAAGGCAAGGGTGGCCGCTTCCGCCAGAACCTGCTGGGCAAGCGCGTCGACTACTCTGGCCGTTCGGTTATCGTAGTCGGTCCGCAACTGAAACTGCACCAGTGCGGACTGCCGAAGAAGATGGCGCTCGAATTGTTCAAACCCTTCATCTTCAACAAGCTGGAACTGCTGGGTCTCGCCACTACGATCAAGGCGGCGAAGAAGCTGGTCGAGCAGGAAGTGCCGGAGGTCTGGGACATCCTCGAAGAGGTGATCCGCGAGCATCCGGTCATGCTCAACCGTGCGCCGACCCTGCACCGTCTCGGCATCCAGGCCTTCGAGCCGACGTTGATCGAAGGCAAGGCGATCCAGTTGCACCCACTTGTCTGCGTGGCGTTCAACGCCGACTTCGACGGCGACCAAATGGCTGTGCACGTGCCGCTGTCGCTGGAAGCGCAGATGGAAGCCCGGACGCTGATGCTGTCCTCCAACAACATTCTGTCTCCCGCCAACGGTGAGCCTATCATTGTTCCCTCGCAGGACATTGTGCTGGGTCTTTATTTCGCCACACGTGAATACATCAATGCCCGCGGTGAGGGTATGGCCTTCACCGACATCGCCGAGGTGAAACGCGCCTATGAATCGGGCCAGGCTGACCTGCATGCCCGGGTCTTGGCGCGCATTAAGGAGTACGACGTCAGCGAGGATGGCGAGAAGCGCGAGAAGATCACGCGCTACGAGACTACCATCGGCCGCGCCATCCTGTCGGAAATCCTGCCGGCTGGACTCCCATTCTCCATCATCAACAAGCCGCTCAAAAAGAAGGAAATCTCGCGCCTGATCAATGCCTGCTTCCGTCGCTGCGGTCTGAAAGAGACAGTGGTTTTCGCCGACAGACTGATGCAAGCCGGTTTCGGCCTGGCCACGCGCGCCGGTATTTCCATTGCTATCGGCGACATGCTGGTGCCGCCGCAGAAGCACGAAATCATTTCTGCCGCCGAGCATGAGGTGAAGGAAATCGAGAAGCAGTACACCTCCGGCCTGGTTACGGATGGCGAGCGCTACAACAAGGTGGTGGACATCTGGGGCCGCGCTGGCGACCAGGTGGCCAAGGCCATGATGGAGCAGCTCTCCCATCAGGAAGTTGTCGACCGCAGCGGCAAAAAGGTGGCACAGGAATCCTTCAACTCCATCTACATGATGGCCGATTCGGGTGCTCGCGGTTCCGCCGCACAGATCCGCCAGCTTGCTGGCATGCGTGGCCTGATGGCCAAGCCGGACGGTTCGATCATCGAGGTGCCGATCACCACTAACTTCCGCGAGGGCCTCAACGTCCAGCAGTACTTTATTTCGACGCACGGCGCGCGCAAGGGTTTGGCCGATACCGCGCTGAAGACCGCCAACTCGGGCTACCTGACTCGCCGCCTGGTTGATGTTACGCAGGATCTGGTGGTGACCGAGGACGATTGCGGCACCACCAACGGCTTCGCCATGAAAGCGCTGGTTGAGGGCGGCGAAGTGGTTGAGGCGCTGCGCGAACGCGTACTTGGCCGCGTCACGATTTCCGACGTACTCCATCCAGAGACGCAGGACGTGCTATTTCCCACTGGTTTCCTGCTTGACGAGGATGCGGTCGAGTTGATCGAGGCGCTCGGCGTTGACGAAGTGCGTGTGCGCACCCCACTCAGTTGTGAGACGCGTTACGGATTGTGCGCCAAGTGCTATGGCCGCGACCTGGGGCGTGGCATGCTTGTCAATGCGGGCGAGGCGGTAGGGGTCATCGCCGCCCAGTCGATCGGTGAGCCGGGTACCCAGCTCACCATGCGTACCTTCCACGTCGGCGGCGCGGCATCGCGTGCAGCGGCGGCCTCGCAGGTCGAAACCAAGTCGGCAGGCACGGTGCGCTTCACCCAGAACATGCGCTATGTCACCAACCCGAAGGGTGAGAAAGTGGTTATTGCGCGTTCCGCCGAGGTATTGGTCACTGACGACCACGGCCGCGAGCGTGAGCGCCACAAGGTGCCCTACGGCGCCATGCTGACGGTTGACGACGGAAAGCATGTCAGGGCTGGCGCACTAGTCGCGACTTGGGATCCTCATACCCGTCCGATCGTTACCGAGTATAGCGGCACGGTGAAGTTCGAGAATGTCGAGGAAGGCGTCACTGTCACCAAGCAGATCGATGAAGTAACTGGCCTGTCGACCCTCGTCGTTATCGACCCGAAGCGCAAGGCGGGTGCTGCCGCGAAGGGGGTGCGTCCGCAGGTGAAGCTGCTGACGGCTTCCGGCGAGGAAGTGAAGATCCACGGCACGGACCATTCGGTGACCATTACCTTCCAGGTCGGCTCGATCATCACGGTAAAGGATGGGCAGGAGGTGGACCTTGGGGACATCCTGGCGCGTATCCCGCAGGAATCCTCCAAGACGCGTGACATTACGGGCGGTTTGCCGCGTGTGGCCGAGTTGTTCGAGGCCCGTTCGCCCAAGGACGCCGGCATGCTTGCGGAAGTCACTGGCACGGTGTCCTTCGGCAAGGACACCAAGGGCAAGCAGCGTCTGGTGATCACCGAGCCGGACGGAGTGGCCCACGAGTACTTGATTACGAAAGACAAGCACGTCATGGCCCACGACGGCCAGGTGGTGAACCGTGGCGAGTTCATTGTGGACGGCCCGGCCGACCCGCACGACATCCTGCGTCTGAAGGGGGTAGAGGAACTGGCCCACTACATTATCGACGAGGTGCAGGATGTGTACCGGCTGCAGGGTGTGAAGATCAATGACAAGCATATCGAGGTGATCGTTCGCCAGATGCTGCGTCGCGTTGTCATCACCGATCCGGGCGATACCCACTTCATTCGCGAGGAACAAGTGGAGCGTGCCGAGGTGCTGGACGAGAACGACAAGGCGATCAACCAGGGCAAGCGCCCGGCCGAGTATCAGTACATGCTGCTTGGTATTACCAAGGCCTCGCTGTCGACCGACTCCTTCATCTCGGCGGCTTCCTTCCAGGAAACCACCCGGGTGCTGACTGAAGCGGCGATCATGGGCAAGCGCGACGAACTGCGCGGCCTAAAGGAAAACGTCATTGTTGGTCGCCTTATCCCGGCGGGCACTGGTTTGGCCTATCACCGTACGCGGCGCATGCAGGCCGTGGGCGAGGATATCGCCATTGACCGCGAGCTGGTGGTCGAGGAAGGGCCGGCCCAGGAGGGCGTCCAAGCAGGTTGACGCTGGAGTAAAAACCCTCGTATAATCCTGCCTCTTTGCGAACGGCGCGGCTAAACCGCGCGCTGCGCGAGAAATACGAATCCCGGGGCGGCGCAGCTTGAAAAGCCGCCTCGGTTTTTTGGAAATTCGAAAATATGCCAACAATCAACCAGTTAGTTCGGAAGTCGCGT